>CBDUIU010000799.1:0-2215 GCA_965367335.1 uncultured Saprospiraceae bacterium | reverse complement strand
ACATAACTCAGAGGAAGTCAGTTGTAGGTTAAACACTTCGTCATGCATCATTCCTATAACAATAAAAGCAGAGGTATCCGATCCTGCTGGATTGCCATTGCGAAACCATTGGAAGGCAGGCATTTCTCCTTCATTACTAACAATGGCATTAAGCACTAAGGTGTCACCCTGACATAAAACTGTATCAACTTCCGCAATTCGGATCGTAGGCGTAACGATAGGATGAACATCTAGCCACACAACCGCACTGAATAAAGTATCTCCAAAGTTATTATTTACCCGACAATAATAACGTCCTGCATCCTCCATTATCAAACTATCAATACTAATGATTCTGCTATCTTCATTTGTTAACATTTCTCCATTTCGATACCATTGATAGGAAAACGGTCCGGTTCCACTAACATTAATCTCCCAACTTGCTTGACCCCCTACACATTTTAACAAAGAGTCTTCACGGAAGTTAATTACGGGAAGATCATATGTGAAAAAATATTCATAAGCACCTAAGTCTACTATATCATTAAAAATACGATCAGCACTGTCAAGGTCGATCTCCATCCCGGCTAGAGGAATGGCAGTATTATCTCCTCGGTCAATGGCAGGTGAATTCGATAATAGTTTAAAATCACTTAACAATGTATCAGCAAAGATAGGGTCTTGATTAAAAATCATTCCGGCACCACAATTTACCGAGCCATTTATGCCGGTATTTAAAGCACTACAATCAGCTACATCTACAAGGCAATGATCAATAGTAGGTGTACCATGTCCATTTTGAAATACCTGTCCATAACCAGAAATATTCCCCCAAAAAATTGTATTGCGAACTAAAGGACTACACGTTCCATTAAAATCCACTGCTTGATTATAAATTGCAACACCAACGTCAGCTATATTTTTCGTAAAGGTACAATTGGTAATAATCGGACTAGCATTCCCATTTTCAGAACCAAGGTTATAAATTCCAGCTGCAGCTTTTGCTCTGTTTTTATTAAAGAGACAGTTAGTAAAGGAAGGTGTACTAATCCCTTGCTTTCCTAAATTATAGACTGCACCTCCATACTGAACTACCCAATTTTCATTAAATACACAAGCCTCAAACTCAGCGAGATCCGTTCCCTGGATTGCATTGGTATAAATTGCCCCGCCTGAATTATTACAATGATTGTTCGAAAATTGACACCGCCGATAAACTGGCTTAGACAAGCCACTGAAGCTAGCATTATGGTAAGTCGCGCCACCTCCTTCTCCGGCAAAATTATTCTCAAAAGTACAATTGATAACTTTCGGTATTACCTGCCCCGTAAAGGCCCCATCATGATACATTGCTCCTCCAAAACCAGAAGAGTAGTTGTTAATAAAGCTACAGTTTTGAACGGTTGGATTAGATCTATTGGAATTTAAGGCGCCATTATTAAACCATGCAGCACCACTATTTTGAGGTAAACCCAAAGGAGAGTCACGCTTATCAGCATTCCCCATGGTAATAATAAAACCATCAACTAAGGTCCCCTCTAATACTTGCTCCGTAGTTATGATTGAATACGTATTGTTAGATAAAGTTCCGTCACCATCAATGTCTCCACTAAGAATGGTAGGATTAGCTTTAATATTTCGTTGTGATAGATTCGTCTCGCTCCCGGCAAACCCACCATAGACACGAACATTAGAAGGAATATTAAATGTTTTTAGTCGATCCCCCTCCGAACAATTGACACAGGAAATAGGAGTATACTCACCAGAAGCCACCCATATTTGATCTCCCGCTTGTGATATAGTAAGAATAGCGGCCAAATCTCCACTGGCATTTACCCAGGAAGAGCCATCGCCATTTGCATTTTCTTTGATAAAATGAATTTGGGCAAAAAGAGAAAAGCCACATGCCCACAGAAGGAGTACGTTTAATATTTTCAACCAGTTCATGAGACAAAGTTTGGGAGAGGATTTCAAAACATACAATTCCACTTCCCCAGTGATCTTTATGTGTTATTCAATTTCCGTTTTGGAAAAACGGAAAAGTAAAATAAGGGAAGGAAGTAGTGTAGCCACTACTTCCTTTTGCCCCTAATTCTTAGGTTTAATATTTTATTTTAACAGACTAATATTACCCTTCTTCACAAACTCATCGCCATCCTCACAAATTACTCTTAAGTAATACCCATAAACATCAGAGCTCAGCTTTTTCCCTTTAAAAGTACCATCCCAACCACGA
>CBDUIU010000798.1:0-2235 GCA_965367335.1 uncultured Saprospiraceae bacterium | reverse complement strand
ATAATATTGATCAAAAGGAATAAAACGACCAGTTTGAGGATTAAAAATAGTGCAAGCTTGCCTGGAATTGTATAGCCATAAATTGCCATTTTTATCCTTTTTAAGTCCCCGTTTAGCACTGGAAAAAAGGCTGTTGGTTTCTTCTTTAAATAATTTAAAAGTGTTTCCATCGAATTGATTCAAACCATCGGCGGTACCGATCCAAATCATTCCCCGATCATCCTGATTCACACAATAAACATTGCGATTAGAAAGACCATCATCAACGCTAAAATATTGGAAATTAACAAGTAGCTCCTGGCCATAGAGAGCAGAAACACAGCATACTTGAAAAATAAGAAGGCTACAGACAAAGTTAAATAGCTTCATCACCAGAATTTAAATATATAACAACCATTAAGCTTGCTTACTTGATGAGACTAGAATGAATATTTTTGGAATACAAAAACGGATAATGCAATGAAAAGGTTGAGTCCTCAAATATACCAAAAAAAACCGAAATTGTGACGGGTTAATTTAGCCGATGAGCGGATAAAGATTCATTGTCATTGGTGCTCATCACCCTAAACATGTTGTTCGTCAACTATATGGTGTAGCTAGGACGGGGCCACCTATTTTTGTTAAGAATTATGAATAAACACCATAGTCAAATCATCCCAAACATATTGCACTAGATTTACTTTTCTTTTCATGAGATGAATTAGTATTAAGTATGCTACATTTTGAAAGTAAAACTAAGTAATTACTACCGTTTTAGGATGCCGGACCTGGTCCGGCATTTTTATTAATATACAAAACATATTATTGCTCTAAACTTTTGTGTAACTTTAAGGACATAAAGCTTTTATTGTTATCTTGTTACGCTTTTTAACATAACATATCTGTTTGCAAGTATAAACCCCAAAAATTGTTATGCCATCCGCCATAAATATTTTAGTAGTTGAGAACGACCAATCCACTGCATTAGATATTGAAATGCTACTGGAAAATGCCGGGTTTACAAATGTCACGGTTGTAGATAGCGCTATTCGCGCCATGAATTACCTTTCCGAGGTACAGCCTGACCTGGCTATTTTAGACATATATATTCGGGGTAAAAAGACTGGAATTGAGTTGGCGGAGGATATTAGTCAAAGGAATATTGATGTTATTTTTGTTACTGCTTATTCGAAGGAAGATTTATACGAAGCAGCTAAGGAGCTTACCCCTGTTGCCTATTTGATCAAGCCTTTTAATCCAATCACTTTTAGATCAACCATTGATGGCTGGTACCATCGTTATACTAAGAACCACGATCATAAAAACGACTTGGCATCAATAGATGAGAACCCACAGCAGCTCTTCATTCGGCACAAGGGGCAGCTTTTAGCGATTGACTTCAAGGAAATCAACTACATTAAATCCGAAGGAAATTACTGTTATATCTACACCTTGGAAGGCAAAAAATATATGATAAAAAAGGCTTTGGCGAGAGTTTTAGCACTTTTACCGGAAGCTGCATTTATTCAGGTACACCGCAGCTTTGTGGTCCGGATAGATCAGATAAAAAAGGTGGCGCTTTCAGCTGGGCAGTTATGGTTGGGAGAAGAGAAAATTCCGATTGGACGCACGCACAAGGCCAAGTTAGTGGAGAAAATGAACCGGGTGTAAGTATTGAAATCTTGAAGGGTTAAAGTTCCTGTTTTTCATTTCGAATTTACGACTACTTTATATCTCAAATCAGTTTTGGCTCAGACAAGACCCAGCACTAATCTTAATAATAGAGCTGCTGTACTTATGGGTACCGTTGCAGTGAATCCTCGATCTTATTCTTACTTAAAAAAAAGCTTTTCCGTCCGTTAGATGGATTTTATGTGTAAAGTTTTTCATGGAATTTTGACTAGCGTTTATCTAAAGGAAGCATAATTACAATTGAGCCAAAAGCAAAGTAAGGGCAATTCCGAAAGCAGCACCGGAGATAAAAAGATTCCAGGACTATTGGCGAATTTTCAACAAGTTCAACCCGACATAACTGCCTACTAAAATAAAACCCACAATCAGTAATTGACCTAACTCTATTCCTATATTAAATGCTAATAACTGTTGCCACAACTGTTGCTCCTCACCAGGCATGAGTGAAGCTCTGAGAAAGTTAGAGAAACCCATGCCGTGGATCAATCCGAACAATAACGCAAACACATAATTTAACCGAACTTCTCTGATAGAGCCTGTTTCTCCCTGTGAAGGACCACTAAC
>CBDUIU010000797.1:0-2250 GCA_965367335.1 uncultured Saprospiraceae bacterium | reverse complement strand
TGCGAAGTAATTGCCTTATATGATGATTTGAGTGGAAAGTTTGCCCATAATCCTGAACCACTACCAGCACACCTGTCTGCTTTGTCACAAGCGGTCATTTTCAACAAAGCTAATTTAGGTATAGCCGTTGATCCGGATGTTGATCGGTTGGCTTTAGTGAGCGAAGACGGGGAAATGTTTGGTGAAGAGTATACCCTGGTTGCGGTTGCGGACTATATTTTAAAACACAACAAAGGTAACACGGTTTCCAATCTTTCTTCCACCCGTGCGCTGAGAGATGTTACGGAAAAACATGGTGCTGCTTATGCTGCCTCAGCGGTTGGCGAAGTGAATGTGGTTAACTTGATGAAAGAGACCAATGCGGTCATTGGCGGAGAAGGCAATGGCGGGATTATTTATCCGGAGTTACACTATGGTCGTGATGCCCTGGTAGGTGTCGCTTTGATTCTCTCCTACCTGGCGGAAATTAAAAAACCCTTATCTTTGTTAAAGCAGCAATATCCGGTTTATCATATCTCTAAAAATAAAATTGAGCTGACACCGGATATCGATGTGGACCATTTGCTGCAAAAACTGAAAGAGCGGTATAAAAACGAAGAACTCAATACCATAGATGGACTGAAGATTGATTTTGCCGAGGATTGGATCCATCTTAGAAAATCAAATACAGAACCGATCATTCGCGTTTATACAGAGAGCCGCTCAGAAGTGATTGCCAACAATCTGGCGGATAAAATTCGCAGTGATGTCCACGAAATTTTGAAAGAAGTAAAGGCCATCGTTTAAATCTTTTTGATCGTATTTCTGACCATTAGCTTACATAACCTATGAGAATCTACCTGGATAGCGCAGCCACTACACAACTTCACCCCGAAGTCATTGCAACGATGACCGAAGTGATGAAGCAGCATTACGGTAACCCATCTTCGATTCACGCAGAAGGTCGCACCAGCCGCGCGATGATTGAGGCGGCACGTAAAACTGTTGCCAATACCATCAACGCTTCTATTGGCGAGGTCTTTTTTACCTCATGTGGTACGGAATCCAACAATATGATCCTGAAGTGTGCTGTACGCGACTTAGGGGTTAAGCGGATCATCAGTTCTCCGATTGAACATCATTGTGTACTCCATAGTCTGGAGCAGCTCAAAGGTGCCGAGCAGGTAGAAGTCGTTTTTCTAAATATTAACGAGAAAGGCCAGGTGGATTATAATCAGTTAGCATCGTTATTAAAAGACCAATCTGTAAAAACAATGGTTTCACTGATGCACGCTAACAATGAAATTGGAACCTTGCTGGACATTGAAAGCGTTGCGAACTTATGTCAGGAAAACCAAGCCTATTTTCATACGGATACCGTTCAAACAATCGGTTATTATCCAATTGACGTAGATACCATGCCTATCCATTTTCTGGCAGGATCTGCGCACAAATTTCATGGCCCCAAGGGCGTCGGCTTTGTTTACATCAACGGAGATTGCATGTTAAAACCCTTCGTGGATGGTGGCGCTCAGGAACGCAATATGCGGGGAGGAACTGAAAACCTCTATGGTATCATTGGCTTAGCAAAGGCCCTGGAGTTGTCCACCACAAATATGGAGGAAAAAAGCGCTTATATCTCCAATCTGCGAAACTATCTCAAGGACCAACTCAGCGAGCGCTTCGAAGATATCCAATTTAACGGAGATCCGGACAATTGTCATTATAAAGTACTTAGCGTTTCCTTTCCCCCATCGGATAAATCAGACATGTTATTATTAAATTTAGACATCAGTGGCATCTCTGCTTCCGGAGGCAGTGCTTGCAGTTCGGGTGCAGAAACCGGGTCTCATGTGTTGAATGGCATCAAAGCGGATCCGGAAAGAAAGACAATTCGCTTTTCTTTTTCTCAGTTCAATACGCGGGAGGAGCTGGACACTTTGCTGGAAAAATTGGAAGAGATGGTGGAGAGAAAAGAACAAAAACAAAACTCAGGCTCGAATTTAAAAGTCCTATTGTAAGCTTACTGTAATTGGATTATGGTCTGATCAGGTGTTTAATAATAACATTTCAAATACTTACAGATTTACTTAGCTGCCATAGTTGAACTAAAGTAGTTCTGCAAATTGACCATATAAGCAAGAAAGACATTCCATATCAATAATGGGATGTCTTTTTTGTTGAAGGAAGATCGTCGCGTTGCCTTCAGGCGACGCATCGCTTCTAGTCGTGTTGCCTTGAGGCGACGCGTGAACTTACTCATCGTATCCA
>CBDUIU010000796.1:0-2272 GCA_965367335.1 uncultured Saprospiraceae bacterium | reverse complement strand
GGAGCCGTGTGCGGACTATCTCTCAGCGAAGCGCAGCAAGCGATCTGACCTCTGACCTCTGACCTCCGACCTCCGACCTCTGACTTCCGACCTCCGACCTCCGACTTCTGACCTCCTGTAACTTGAAACCCTTCCCAATTTGCAAAGTCACTCGATTTACCGTAAGTTTATGGATTACAAAAACATCATATGAAAGCCATCATCCCCGTTGCCGGTGCAGGCACCCGTTTAAGACCACATACATATACGCAGCCCAAGCCCTTGATCCCCGTTGCAGGAAAAGCAATAATCTCATTTATCATCGAGCAATTGCAGGCTGTCGGTATTCAGGATTTTGTGTTTATTATTGGGTATTTGGGAGAAAAGATCCAGTTATTCGTAGAGCAGGAGTTTCCGGATATCAACAAGACATTTGTCCAGCAGAATTCGAGGGAAGGTTCGGCACATGCCATTTGGACGGCCCGGGAAACGCTTAAAGATACTGATGAGATCTTCATAGTATTTGGTGATACGATCATTGATGTGGATTTACAGTTACTTATTAATAATCCAAATTCCTGTATAGGGGTAAAACGAGTAGGTGATCCGCGTGAGTTTGGAGTGGTAGAGTTGGATCAGGATGGTTACGTTCGTCGGTTAGTAGAAAAACCCACGATACCAAAATCAAATATGGCAATGGTAGGGGTTTACAAAATCAAGGAAGTGGATCAACTAATAGAAACCATTGATGTGCATATTCGTGAAGACAGACGAACACTGGGCGAATTTCAATTGACGGATGCACTGATGAGTATGGTAGAGCAAGGAACCCGCTTTTCTGTGCAGATCGTAGATAATTGGTTTGATTGTGGGAAAAAGGAAATCCTCCTGGAAACCAATGCCATCCTGTTGGATAGGGGGGGCTATGCATCCAGTGATTTGCCCATTTATGACAATTCGATCATCATTCATCCGGTAAGTATTGGAGAAGATTGTAGTATTGTCAATTCCATCATTGGGCCCCACGTTACGATCGGAAATAACACTACGATCAGTCACGCCGTAGTCACCGAGTCCATTATCGGAAATTATGCCAGGATAGAAGAAGTTGTACTCAAGCACTCCCTGGTTGGTAGTGATGCGGCCATCAAAGGCTTATCTCAAAGCCTGAATATTGGAGATAATACGGAGATTGATTTTAGTTAATTAATTCAAGTCGCTGATAAGGCTGATAATAGTCAATGAAGTAGTTTTTAGTGGCTGGTAAAAAGCCCCGTCAAGCCCCTCAGTAAATATGCCTCACTCATTGATTCATCTATACCAGAGCTACACCCTCTTTAGAGATATGTAAAGCCTTCAACTCAGTGGTCCGGTCATCTATATCCGCTGAGCCGTTTTCAAGTCGTAAAACGCCGCGTGGACAAACTGCCGCACAAATCCCACAACCCACACAAGAGGCTCGTACAATATTTTGTCCCTTCTGTGCATAAGAACGCACATCAATTCCCATCTCACAATAGGTCGAGCAATTTCCGCAGGAAATACATTGTCCGCCATTTGAAGTAATTCGAAAACGGGATTTGAACCGTTGGACTATGCCCATCAAGGCCGCTAACGGACAGCCAAACCTACACCATACCCGATTGCCCATGATCGGATAAAATCCGGTGCCGACGATCCCTGAAAACATTGAACCTACAAAAAAGCCATACCAGCTCCGTACCCGATAACTATCAAAAAACAAAACTTGTGAACTCCCCGACTGATAGGTGTACAGAACCATTGCGGTCATAATTACCGCGAAGACTAAAACACCGTGAATAACATATCGCTCCACCTTCCAGGCATTTACACTTTTATCTGACAACTGCCGGTAAGGGTCTCCCAAGGTTTCTGCTAAACCACCACAACCACAGACCCAGGAACAGTACCAGCGCTTACCGTAGAAATAAGTAAAAAGCGGCACAATGACCAATGTCAAAATAATACCCCAAATAAACATGATGGTCCCCACACTGGTTGCCCAGCCGGCAATCGCAAACTGACTCCCCTGATCAACCATGCCATCAATATTGTAGCCGTAAAAAAAGTCATAATCAAGTGGCCAGGCATTTTTTAGATCCATATAAGGTTGGTTCAAACGCACCAGGAATTCAGGAATTAAAAAAGCAAAAGCAGCCTGAAAGAAAATGACAGAACTGGTGCGGACCAGCTGGTAACGATTGTGCCGATACTTGACCATCATGCGAATACCCATGACCAACATCACTAATGTGTAGAGGAAGCCATAGAG
>CBDUIU010000795.1:0-2297 GCA_965367335.1 uncultured Saprospiraceae bacterium | reverse complement strand
GAAGGCTTAGCCTGGGTGCATACGGACCAAGGGATCGGATATATTGACCATGAAGGTAAGCTGGTGATCCCACCCCGGTACAGTAAAGCTTTTGATTTTGAAAAACGGGTTGCCCGTGTCATTGTTAATGGCAAATATGGCCTGATCGATAAAAGTGGCAAATATGTGCTGAGGCCAAAATACAATCAGATCAGTGCTTTCAATAAATATGGCCTGGCCATCGCCAAATTGAGCCGGAAAAAACTGCCTTTCCGGCTGATTAATTTCAAAGGAGAAATGGTCACCACTCAGAAATATAAGGATATTCAGCCCTTTAAAGAAGACCTTGCAGTTGTCAGAACTAAAAAAGGATTTGGCTACATAGATATTAAAGGCCGTCAGGTCATCAAAGGGCGGTATACCAAGGCCTCAGACTTTAATGAAGGCATGGCTGCTATCCAGATCAATGGGCTCTGTGGCTACATTGACAAAGCGGGTAATGAGGTCATCGCGCCGGAATATTCCAAGTGTATGGATTTTAAAGATGGGAAAGCAGTAGTGTATAAAGGTGCCCGACAAGGAGGTGTCATTGATGTCTTCGGCAATTATATTCTGGAACCAAATATTGATCGCTTACTGGACTTTAGTGAAGGGAGGGGATTGGTACGGGTAAAACGGCAACGCTTCTATTACATCACCGAAGACAGTAAACTTAACGAAGGCTATTATGAAGATGCCAGTGAATTCCAACACGGTGTTGCCGTAGTGCAGCAAAAAGGCCGATGGGGTATAATTAATCAGAAAGGGCTGGAGGTTATTCCACCCAAGTATGATAAGATTGAAGATTTTGAAGATGGCTATGCTAAGGTGAGGATCACGGGATTTCAAGGGCTTTGTAATCTGCAGGGACAGGTGATCATCCAGCCGTATTACGAATATATCTCCTATGCCGGTGGTGGACTGTTTCGGGTTGAGCAGGGCGATAAAGTAGGTTACTTTGATCAGCAGGGCGAGTTAGTCTGGAGCTTGAAAGAGTAGGGGTAGACGGTAGACGGTGGACGGGGGACGCCTGCCAGACTCTTAGAGGCGGGATGGGCGGGGGAGAGGGGATGAAGTTTTATTGTTATCTAGCGGGTTGTTGAATCGTTTAAATTTTTATAAATCAGAATGGGTGCAATTCCATAGTGTTATTGAGGTTGCGGGTTTTGCGGGACACGCTTTAATTAAATGGCCCCTTGTCAAAAATTATTGCACCTTATTTACCCAATCCCAGCAACGTTTTATAGCCAATTCCGGAATTTCATGTTTTCCTTCAAATTCAAAATAGCTCACCTCTAATCCCTTGGTTTTAATCAAGTCTTTAAGTTGGTCGATCCGAAATTCGGTTAAAAATTCATCCTGATCTCCATAGGCTAGGAAGAGATCTTTTTCCGCAAAATACTTAGCTAATCCATCATACTCGATATCTTCAGGAATGGAGCCGGCCCAACAAATGAGCCGATGAAAATGTGGTTGCCTGGCGTGAATCCATCGTAGCTGCGTAGCCACACCCTGAGAAAAACCAAACAAGGTAATCTGAACATCTTTAGACAGTTGGATCACTATAGCTTCATAAAGGGTTTGGAGAAAATTTGCAAAATCAGCGATTTCGTCCAGTCGATGTTCATGAGTCATCCAGCTAGCCACCGGAGGACCAACGAAGCCATTCCAATAAAACTTTGATAAACCTTCCGGCGCGACGATGAGCACATCTTCCCGGGCAATCGGCTGAAAGTCAGTAATAAACTTACGAGCAAGCTGGCCATAGCCATGCGTCGCTATAATGAGATGACGAATATGCGGGCCTGGCTCTCCGAGCAGGTAATAGTGAGCAGTACGATTAACTTTGATTGCATGTGGGTTCATGGTGGAAATTTACGGAAAAAAAATAAGGTCAGGATCTAACGATAACATTTCTAATCCAGTCCTCAGCATTTTGTCGTTGGAAAGTATTGATAAGATGGTTTAAGGTTTAAATTATTCCCCAAAACCCTTAAGAATAACGATATGTTATTTTACTCATTTAAAATTTTCTTTACATTTTATTTTCATCCGAAAAAACAAAATGAATCCCTTACCTTTAGCCCGGAAAAGGCCTGAAAAAAATGAAGATCCATTATTTGCCACATCAACAAATTGAATATTCTCGTTGGGATGATTGCGTGAGGACTGCGGACAATGCCATGCCATATGCTCATTCCTGGTATTTAGACATCGTTGGTCGCAAGCAATGGGATGGACTGGTGATGGGGGATTATGAAGCAGTGATGCCATTGGTG
>CBDUIU010000794.1:0-2308 GCA_965367335.1 uncultured Saprospiraceae bacterium | reverse complement strand
CTTGGAACGGAGGCGAAAGTGTTTGCAAAGAGTGGTAGTGGATGGAGGTTTTGGACGCGATTACTCCAATATCGGTTTGAAGCTTTTGTGACGGCCCTCGCCCTTCGGTATAAGCTACCGATCAAAGCGGGATGGTATGATTTGCCAAATTTAAAAAGCTATCAGCAGATCTCTTCCGACTTCCAAAAATTTGATGGTGGGTATAAAATTGTTTTAGGGGGAAGTACTGCAGCACGCCAACAATGGGAAAAATTTTTAGAACAATGTTATCAGGCAGGTGAGATCTATTACGGTATTCACGTTGCCGACCGGGCCCTGATGACTTGCCTTTTACATGCCAATAGTACCCGGGAGGTACACTTTATTGACGCAGCTGATGGTGGGTATGCCCTAGCGGCGAAACGCATGAAAGCGCAGATAAGGCTTACCCAGGTTTAATCGATGATAATTTCTCCAAACGGCCGGTCTGGCTGATAAAACAACACTCTTGTTATTTGCCAAACTTGTTTTTTCTGATGCCGTTGCCAGATTTGCATCACCGGTTTATTGAAGATGAGTTGTTTTTCACTGGTGACCGGATTGATCGTATAAATCCTCCAGTTCAACAGGGCATAACCAATGAGGATCCCCGTATGTACTTCAATTTTATCCGCTTCTATATGAGTTGGATTTTCCTTATAGTTTTTCCTTAACGATTCGATCAACTCTGATTTTTTCTTGAAGGTCACAACGGGAGAAAGTCCTGCAAAGTCATCAGCGTATATTTTCTCCAATTGGTCAAAATCACCTTTGTTCGTACTGCTGAGCATGAGATCAATTCGATCGCGAAGTTCCTTGGTTTTAGCTGGGTCATTCGTGAATTTCTGGGAACTTTTACAGCTACCTAGTCCCAATAGGAGGAGGAGAAGAAAAACGTAATTTGATTTCATCTTACAAAGATAAGTTTATTCATGCAGCAAGTACAAATGTGTTTGCAATAAACGAGATTCCATTTTTATATTTACGATGATGCGGCGATTTTTTTTTCACAAAAGGCTGAAATTTGCCTGCTCATCCATTTTTTCCATACCTTTGCGGCCAATTATTTCATGATACCTGCTAATGAGCCGGTATCGCTAAAACACTTCTCATGGTAATTGACAAAAATACCGTCGTCACCTTGCACTATAAATTGCAAAAGGATAATGAGTCCGGTGAGCTCGTAGAACAAACATTTGGCAGTCAACCATTGGTATTTCTATATGGCGTAGGTCAGATGATTCCCGAATTTGAGCGTCAGTTGAAAGGTAAACAAGCCGGTGACCAGCATGCTTTTGGTATTGCTAGTGCCGAAGCTTATGGTGAGCTAAATCCACAAGCTGTTGTTCAGGTTCCGAAATCTTCTTTTGTAGTGGATGGGAAACTAGCAGAGGATGTCCTTCAGATTGGCAACCGTGTGCCGATGATGGACCAGGATGGCAACCGGCTTAACGGCATGGTTACTGAGATCGGCGACGAAGCCGTCACCGTGGATTTCAATCATCCGATGGCAGGACAGGATCTCTATTTCTCTATTCAGGTAGAAGAAGTCCGGGAAGCTAGTGCGGAAGAGATGGAGCATGGTCATGTACATGGCCCTGGTGGACACCAACACTAATTGCTGAACGCCAAAGTACTTAGGATAAAAAAAGACCTGCTTTCTTAATTGAGAGCAGGTCTTTTTTATATGTCATGTCTTATCCTTTCTAGAAGCGGAAGAATCGACTGGTAGAATAGTTATTGCCATCGTTAAAGCGGATAAAATAGGCTCCCGGCTCAAACTCTTCTACGTTAATCGTAAAGGTGCCTTTACCACCAACTGGCTGGTTATAGACTTCCTGACCAGACGCATTAAAGATCTGGATGGTGGCATCCGAACCCGTGTTATCAGGAATGTCGATGGTAACATCAGAGTAGACCACGGTTGGATAAGTCAGGAAGACGGAACCGTTGCTATTTACTTCCACGGTAACCACCGGGCTAAATTCATAGTCACCATTGAAGTCCACCTGACGTAAGCGGTAGTAATGTGTTCCAGGATTGACGTATTCTTGTACATAACGGTACTGCTGCTCCAAGATACTCCAACCTGAACCAAGGACCTGATCGATCTCATTAAATTCTTTGCCATTGCTACTGTGCTCCACGGCGAAGTAATCATTGCCATCTTCAGAGGCAGTGGCCCAGTTGAGGACTACGGAAGTACCTTTGGATTTGGCGGTGAAGGTGGTGAGAGAGACGGGTTGGGCGACTTGTAATTCACCACAAATAGTTACATCATCAAAACGCC
>CBDUIU010000793.1:0-2310 GCA_965367335.1 uncultured Saprospiraceae bacterium | reverse complement strand
GCTTCTTCTACAATGTTGTTCAAGTGATCATTGCCTAAAAAGCTCTCGGCATAGATCTTATAAATGTTTTCTGTACCGGAAGGGCGAGCTGCAAACCAGCCATTTTGAGTTTCTACTTTTAATCCGCCAATTGATTCTTTATTGCCGGGTGCGGTAGTCAGAATGGCCGTAATTTCCTCCCCTGCCAATTGCTTACTGGTGACCTGCTCAGGGGAAAGCTTTTTCAGTATGGCCTTTTGTTCCGGTGTTGCCGGTGCATCCGTTCTTTCATAAAATGATTCTCCCAGCTCATCAGTGAGTTCTTTATAAATTTCACCGGGATCTTTTTCCATGCGTGCTGTTATTTCAGCGGAAAGCAGGCCCGGGATCAAGCCGTCTTTATCCGTTGTCCACACCGTACCATCCTTGCGGAGAAACGAAGCACCGGCGCTTTCTTCTCCCACAAAACCCAATGAGCCATTGATGAGTCCCTCTTCAAACCATTTGAACCCAACCGGTACTTCATACAATTCTTTTCCAAGCTTTTTTGCGACGCGGTCAATCATCTGACTGCTTACCAGCGTTTTGCTGATCGCCGCTTGCTCGGGCCAATTCGGTCGGTTTTGAAAAAGATAAAATGCAGCCACAGACAAATAATGATTGGGTGAAAGCAGACCTCCAGCCGGTGTGACAATCCCGTGCCGGTCATGATCCGTATCGCAGGCAAATGCGACGTCAAAATCGTCCTTCATTTTCAATATCCCCTGCATGGCATAAGCAGAAGACGGATCCATCCGAATTTTTCCATCCCAATCCAAAGGCATGAAACGAAAAGTAGGATCAACAATGTGATTAACAACGGTGAGGTCCAGCTTATATTTATCAGCAATAGCTGGCCAATAGTGGACGCCGGCACCACCGAGCGGATCAACTCCCATCCGGATCTTTGCATTGCGGATAGCGTCTATATCTATTACACTTTCCAGCTCATCGACATAGCTATTCAGGAAATCATAGAAGTGCGTAGTAGATGCTTTAAGTGCTTTTTTAAACGTAACTCTCTTTACCCCGGCAAGGTTATTTTCAAGCAACTCATTTGCTCTAGCCTGCATCCAGTTAGTGATGTTCGTCCCGGACGCACCACCTTGCGGAGGATTATATTTTATCCCGCCATCAACCGGAGGATTGTGAGATGGCGTGATGATGATCCCATCCGCCAAGCCTGATGTACGACCACGGTTATAAGTAAGAATGGCCAGAGAAACTGCAGGTGTGGGCGTATATTCATCCCCTTCCGCAATCATGACCTCCATATCATTTGCAGCCAACACTTCCAGCACACTTGCATAAGCAGGCATTGACAACGCATGGGTATCCATCCCGACGAAGATGGGTCCGTTAATCTTTTGCTGTTGCCGATATTCGCATATCGCCTGTGTGATAGCCAGAATATGTCTTTCGTTAAAAGATTGTTGAAGCGAAGATCCACGATGACCGGAAGTACCAAACGAGACACGTTGAGCGGACACTGACGGGTCAGGCACATCAGTATAATAAGTACTGATCAGTTTGGGGATATTGACAAGCGTTTCTGGTTGAGGGATCTTACCTGCGAGGGGACTAAGTAATTTCATCGATAAATTTATTTATTAAGTTTTCGAGTACGTTGACAAATGAACAGAGCGGACAGCTAATAATTTCCGCTTTTTTAATTTCCTCTAATTAATCATGCAAAATAAGTAAAGGAATAGTGCTGTTGAAGGTCTGCTTTGTCGTGACACTCTCATTAAATAATCGACTGAAAAAATCTTTTTTGCCTCTGACCAGGCAGAGCAATTCGGCATTTTCTTCTGTCAGGTAATCATTTAATCGCTTGTTGATATTGCCTGTTCCAAAAGTATAGGTTACTGTTGGGTTTAAATCTTTAATAGTGTTCACCACTTCTTCCAGGTCTGTTTTTTTATCCTCGGCAACATTGAGGACCGTGACTTTACAGGAATACATCTTAGCCAATTTTCGCAAAGGCTCTACTACGGTTTCATCGGAAAAGGGAATACCACTGATGGCAAAGACGATTTCATTAAGTGGCTGGTAAAGGTAATTGCCCGGAACGATCAAAACAGGCGCTTTGGTTTTGGAAATAACACCACCTGCCACACTTCCAATGAAAACTTCTTTTAGCCCACTGGCTCCTTTAGTGCCCATGACGATAAAATCATAGGCGCCGCTATTACCTAGAGAGGTTATAGCGGAAACGGCATTGCTCTTTATTATCTTGGAGTTTAGAACGGTATCCGGTTCATTATCCCGTACTTTTTTTATTAGGGTTTC
>CBDUIU010000792.1:0-2324 GCA_965367335.1 uncultured Saprospiraceae bacterium | reverse complement strand
AACAGGGTGGTACCTTGTTTGGCAGCTATTTGTTTCAAGGCTTTGATCAAGTCTGCATTTAAGGTGTGTTTTGCTATGGCAGCATCATAGGTCTTTTTTGCAGGCCGGGAAAGGTCTGTTGGGAACTCCAGGATGGGAACACTATTCTTGAACTGATTGACCCAAAAATTCTCGGTTTTGCTAAAAGCATCGCTCTGTGCAAAGTCCTGAAGTTGTAGCACAAACTGACTCAATTGCCTGGGTTCCTGCAACTGGGGATGGCGGCCTTCTATTTCAGCTGAATACAGCTCTGCGAGTTCATGTGCCAGGATGCCCCATGACCAGCCATCCGCAATAGCATGGTGTGCTGTCATCAAAAGATGCTGCTGTTGAGAAGATAATATAACAAGGTGCAGGCGAACTAATGGTCCGCTAAAAATATCCAGCGGCGTATTCGCTTCCGCCTGTTTTAATTTTTCTAAAAGATGCTGTTGTTCCGAATCGCTTTTGTCGGAAAGGTCACTTTGATGAAGGGGAATATCCAGGGTTGGCAGAATAATTTGCGTGGTAGTTTTTTCGTCAAAATATACCCGTAAAGCCTCATGTCGGGCGACTAACCGTTGAATCGCTTTTTCTAAAGCCGGTATTGACAATTGTCCCGTGAACGCAAAATCACTGGACAGGTTATAGGCGGCTGCGGCTTCCTCTCCCAGGCGTTGTTCTACCCACACTTCCTGCTGTCCCTCCGTTAAGGGGAGCTTTTTTTTTATGCCCACCTCCATAGTAAGGGGAGTGTGCTGAGTAGGGGGATAGATAATTTTATTTTCATCTTCAATTTCGGCAACGGTCAGCGGAAAGAAACCGGCAGTTTGCATTTCACGAATACATTCTTCAAATACTTTTAAAGTAAAACTTAAATCTTTCTCCGAATGAGCGGTAGAAACCAATGCCGCTTTTTCTTTGATATGCACCCCCTTCAAACGGGCGTAGTAAAAAAACAAGCGGGACAAGGGATTTTTACCGGTTGGCTGTATCGCAATGATTGATGCGGTAGACTGCACGCGTAAAGGTACCTTTGTCCGTAAAAATAAGGCCTTTAATTGCTCCGCAAAACGCGCGGATTTTGCGTTGAGCTCCTCATAAAGTTGAGGTCCTCTCTTTTGGATCTCACTTAATGCGGCATAGGCGGCCGCCATACAAAGGGGATGGCGGACAAAGGTGCCACCGAAGAAGGTTACGCCTTTTTCCGGGATTGAATCATCGCCAAAATTCCACATGCCTCCATCAAAACAATCCATAAATCTGGCAGAACCAGCCACTGCGGCCATAGGCAAACCACCAGAGATTATTTTTCCATAGGCGACTATATCCACCTCGATGCCATACCATTCCTGCGCGCCTCCCAATGCAAGCCGAAAACCGGTGATCATTTCATCAAAGACCATAGCAATGTCATGCTCCCGGGTGACCTGTCGGATTTGGTGTAGTAATTCACGCGGCTGATGACAGGGATTGTTCGGTCGAATGGGTTCAATGACAATAGCGGCTAGTTCATCAGCATGGGCCTTTAGGGTGCTAATGATATCCGGATCATCATATTTTAATACCAATACATTTTCTACTAAGAAATTGGGAATGCCCGGAGAGACAGGGATATTCCGGCCTTTCCCAACAGGGCCTACACGTTTGACCAGAAATTCATCAGCGATGCCGTGATAGTCTTCCTGGAAGATAGCAATTCTGTCTTTCCCCGTAGCTGTCCGTGCAATTCGTACCGCTGCGGAAAGCGATTCGGAGCCAGTATTGACAAAGGTGACCCTTTCTTTACCGCTTAGCTCACATAACAATTTGGCTACTTTGTTAGCCAGTGGAGTCAGGACGCCTAGCTCGATACCTTTTTTAGTTTGATCGATGATAGCGTGTTGGACAAAATCCGGCGTATGACCCAATAGGCTGATCCCAAAGGCCATGCGATAGTCAACATACTCATTTCCATCTACATCCCAAACCTTGGAGCCTTTAGACCGCTCCACGGCGATCTGATAGATCATGTCTTTCCACAAACGATTAAATCCGGTGATGGATCGAGGATCGGCGAGGTGAGGTCGTTGCGTTTGAGTAAGCTGTTGTGAGCCCTTCGTTTTTTTTGTATATCTCGCAATTAACTCATCAAGATATTGACGTTGCTGAGGAGTCAGGCCGTCCGTTCCTTTTTTGCTGATGGGTTTCCAGGGACCATGAGCTAGTCCTTCTTTCTTTTTGGACTGTTTGTTTTTGTCTTTAGCCTCCTCTTCACTTACCTTTTTTTTTATCAACCCATTGGTATGCCCGTTTTTATGTTCTGG
>CBDUIU010000791.1:0-2332 GCA_965367335.1 uncultured Saprospiraceae bacterium | reverse complement strand
ATACCGTTTCCACTGCTGCAATTACGGCTTTATGATAGGCTACTTCATTATCAACATAAGCTTTATCAAATTTTTTAGCAGACTTTGATTGGAGCATCTTCTTTGTTTTCTTTGCATCAGCCAGATATTGTTTACTTACAGCGTTGTCCTTAGGCGTTACTTTTAATTTTGTAACCAGTGCTACTGCCATATCAATAACCGCCTGGTGATCTCCAATCATCGTTTTAGCAAAGTTTATTACTTCGGCATCCTTCGATTTTTTTATTGCAATGTTCGCAAAGTCGATATCATTCTGGTTAGCTACTACCGCTACCGAAGCAATCTCCGCATCAGAAAGTTTAGGCACATCTTGTGCACCTACTGAAGATATAAAAGTAACAGCGAATAATACCACTAATATTAATAAAGCTGATATTCTTAAGTTTTTCATCTTTTTTAAATTTTAAGTTTATATCTATTAGAGCATTATTTCATTAAAAGGTTACAGAATTTATTCAAAATATTATGAAGGTCAACTTTTACCAGGTCTAAAAAATAATAATGGATTTTTTGTAACCAAATTGGATTTTATTAATCCAAAATAATAGAATCTTAACCCGAATTAGATTGGGGATCAGGTAAAAATTATTCTTAATCGACCTTATGACCAGATATTTTGTACGCATGCGGATGCGCCCTCCAAAGTAGTCCTTAATCATAATGTCCCTCCATAATTAAAAACTAAAAATCATGAAAAAAAAGCCTATAATAGCTAGTTTGTTCCTAGCGGCAATTGTTATGCTCAGCCTGCATAGTTGCGATAAAGATGACTTTGGTGAAATGCCTCCGGATCCCCCCGGTGAAGGCGAATTAAATTTACCTCCATTGGATCCGCAGTTAGTTCAACAGGGTCAACAAGTATTTCGATATGAGACTTTTGGAGACGAAACATTCTGGACAGATGTGCTACAGATGAATGAAGTTATAGAGACCGCTGTAAGTCCTAATACTGCACTAGCGGTAGGTTTGAAGGTAGATGCCGAAGCTTTGCCGGCCTCAGTTGTTGAGGCCATTCAAAAGGGAGAGGTCGATTTAGATAACCCTCAGACCACTCTTGCCTTGTTACAGCTCAATGCTGTGGTTGGAGTACAAGGTGAAGTAAGTCAAAACCCCGAAGGTACTTTAAAATTGGATAGATTGGGGATTACGTGTGCTCTGTGCCATTCAACTGTTGATGACTCCTTTGCTCCCGGTATAGGAAGTCGTTTGGACGGTTGGGCAAATAGAGATTTAAACCCCGGTTTGATTATCTCATTATCTCCAGCCTTAGACCAAGCTACAAAAGATGTGTACGCTTCTTGGGGGCCTGGCATATACGATCCAAGGTTTAACCATGATGGCTTAAATAACCCGGTGGTTATCCCACCTGCATACGGATTATACGGACTTCCTAAAGCTATTTTTACTGGTGATGGAGATGTAGAGCATGAACCGGTAGGACCTGTGGCCTATTGGAATAGATATGTAGCAGTCACCCAAATGCGTGGTCACGGTTATTTTGCTGATCCACGTCTCGATTGGGAAGTTGATTACCGGGAAGGTGATGATTTAGTAACCGATAAACTTCCTGCTTTACAGGCGTATCAATTTTCTATCTCCGCACCAACTCCCCCACCTGGTTCTTTTGATGTCACTGCCGCTGCCAGAGGGAAAGCGCTTTTTTCCGGAAAAGCCGAGTGTGCAAGCTGTCATTCCGGTCCTTTATTTACGGATGTCATTGACGGTGGCAAATTACATCCTCAAAGCGCATCTGTGGCCGTGGATAAGGATTATGTCAAACGATCGGCTACCAAGAAATGGAGAGTTACACCACTGAAAGGTATTTGGCAGCATCCTCCTTATTTTCACGATGGCTCCGCAGCAACCCTGGCTGACGTAGTAGCGAGATACAATCAAGTGAACAGTCTTAATTTAAGTAGTGCCGAAATGGCTGATCTTACTGAATATCTGAAATCCCTATAAAAGGTGAAATACACTTAGTACACTGCTATACATGACTATCTTTTTACCGCGAAGGTGCCAAGCCGCAAAGATTAATAGCCTTAATAATCAGTCGCTTATAATGTTTTGCGACTTCGCGCCTCGGTGAAATTCTTCATGTATAGCAGCATACATTTATACTTGTAACTTAAACCATTAGTGCACCTATTTTGAAATACGGCTCCCGGTTTGGTGGCTGATAGAGTAGAGATCCGAAGACGGGAAAACCTGATAAGTCAAGCTCTTGGCGGTCCCCCCGTCTCCTTGTCTCCTTGTCTCCTTGTCTCCTTGTCAAAAAACAGGGTAGTTTATT
>CBDUIU010000790.1:0-2344 GCA_965367335.1 uncultured Saprospiraceae bacterium | reverse complement strand
CTACCATTGACCCGGGACTGGCACTACCGGCAAATTCCAAATACAATTTATTGACAGTAAAAAACTCTAAGGAAGACTACGACTTAATGGTTCAAAGTCTCAATCGTTTATTGGATAAAGGATTGGAATATGAGATTATCTATAAATCTATTCAAAACGAACGCTGGCGAATACACGCCAATTCACAGGAACCAGAGTTATTGGATTGAGGGGATACCAAAATATTGTTAACGATCATTGTTCTATACGGCTTCAACAATTTTAATCCAGCCAGGAATGAATGACCTATCTAAGCGTTCATATTTCTTAAATACTCCGCTCAATTGGTACAACCACGGCCTTCACCGGATTATGTGTTTCCAGTTGGTCATTAAACGCCTGGACCAGCTCAAAAAACAAATCAATATTTTCATCCTCCGTAAAGGAGAAAAAGAGATGGGAATCGGTTTCCTCTTTACTTCCCGGAAACCAACTCGCCGCTCTGAACAAAGAGCCCATTTGCCGATAACCATCAATGTCAGCGCCACTAAAGTTTTTAATTTCGGCCTTTTTGAAAAGTTTCAGCAAATCGTCATGCAATTGATCGACCACGGTAACAATAAGTAATTTCATGATAAATTTTTTACGAATTTTTTACATCACCACATTGTTTTTCAACTCCAAACTTCGTCAGAATATCTTCTAACAAACACCACTCGGTAAAAGTGGATTGCAGCAAATTTAATCCAACAAAAGCAGTAAAGAATAGCCAGTATTCATGTACCAATACGGCCAGTAACAGACTCAATAAAATAAAGCTTCCTGCTACTCCTCTGATAATTTTAGTTCTTAAAGTCATAATTGAATTTTTTTAAAGTTTTAAAAATGGTGGACGCTTGCCCGACTCTCAGAGGCGGGGCGGACGGAGCTACGTTCAACAACCTCTACACGAAAGAAGGCAACTCACAACTCACAACCCACAACTTCTACACGAAAGAAGGCAACCCACAACTCACAACCCACAACCTCTACACGAAAGAAGGCAACCCACACCCCCTACTCCTTCTCAATCATATAATACACCAAAGGCACCACCAACAAAGTCAACACCGTCGAAGCGATGGTTCCGCCCATTAGCGAAATGGCTAAGCCTTGGAAGATCGGATCAAATAGGATGACAAAGGCGCCGATAACTACCGTTCCTGCAGTTAATAAGATCGGCGTGGTCCGGACGGCACCAGCTTCGATGACCGCTTGTTTCAATGGAACACCATCGGCAGTACGCAGGTTGATAAAGTCGATCAGCAAGACAGAGTTACGAACCATAATGCCTGCCAGGGCAATCAATCCGATAAAAGAAGTCGCCGTGAAGAACGCTCCTAACAACCAGTGCCCGAAAACAAGTCCTTCCACAGACAGCGGATTGGCAACCATCATCTCGATCGGTGCCTTGAAATTTTGGAACCAACCTACGATCAGTACATAGATGATGACAATAACACCTAAAAAGGCAATCCCAAGGTCCCGGAACACTTCCAATGTAATCTGCCATTCCCCATCCCATTTGACAAAGTAATTATCTTCCAGATCAGGTTGATGGATATATAACTCATTGAGCTCATACCCAGCAGGCACCTCAATTTCCTTCAGCTTATCCGCCATGCCGAGGATCGCATATACCGGGCTTTCCAACTCACCGGCCATATCTGCCGTAACATAGACCACCCGTCGTTGATTCTTGCGATAAATACTTTTATCACGGGTCGTTTCAACGATATTGACCAACTCACTGATCGGCACCATTTGCCCCTGTTCTGATTTGATCTTCAACTGTGCAATATCCTGCAATGTCGATTTTTCTTTTTCCGCCAAGGTGACTACCAGCCCAACTTGCTGGACTGCCTCCTCATCGTAAAGGCTCGCTATCGGGCGATCAGTAAGCGCCATATTCATCGTGTAAACGATTTGTTGAGGTGCTACCCCATATAGCATCGCTTTTTCCCGATCAATCACAAACTCATACTCGGTTTGATCACTTTCTACCATCCAGTCGATATCCACCACATCCTGGGTATTTCGTAAAATGCCTTGCAACTGATCGGCCACTTTTATCTGCTCCTCATAATCCGGTCCGTAAACTTCAGCGACAATAGTAGATAAAACAGGTGGGCCAGGAGGCACCTCGACAATTTTCACATTAGCCCCGAATTTTGCCGCTATTGTCTGAATGGGTGTCCTGAATTTACGCGCAATGTCATGGCTTTGGGCTGTGCGGCCATGTTTGTCTGTGAGGTTTACCTGAATGTCGGCCATATTGCTTCCACCCCGCAAATCGTAATGTCGAACCAAGCCGTTAAACGTAATG
>CBDUIU010000789.1:0-2351 GCA_965367335.1 uncultured Saprospiraceae bacterium | reverse complement strand
CCATAAGAAATTTCGCAGTAAAGTACTCGACCTGGATTGCGGCGATATCGATCTGGTGGCAGAAGAAGAGCACTTCGCGGAAAAAGATCTCCAGGATAAAATTGAAGCGGCCCTGAACGGATTACCAGAAAAGTGCAGGAAAGTCTTTGAAATGAGCCGGTTTCAGCAAATGAAGTACCGGGAAATTGCGGAGGAACTGGATGTCTCCCAAAAGACGGTGGAGGCACATATGACCAGGGCCATGAAGCATTTAAGGGAGCATTTGAAGGAATATTTGACGGTTATTATCTTGATCATGAGTGGATTAGGGTAATATTCGAATCAGAAGTGTGTATTGATGCCGGTTTTTTTGAAGCATTTGGAAAGGGATGATGTAAGACCGCTTTGCTGACCCGGTCTATAAGCGTAGCGGTTCAACTCTGCTCCAACATCACTTTATTCGTTTAATAAACCCAAAACCACTTAGGGTATTTTAACTTTTAAGTGTGATCTAATAAAGTTTCAGTTTTAAACATGCAAAACCAGGATTCACATAAGGACTATTTTGATCTCATCTCGCGGTATTTGAGCGGTAATGCTAGTGATGCCGAGGTGAAGGACTTGGAAGCCTGGGTGGTCGCAGCACCAGAGAATAAAGCCCAATTTATCGCCAATAAAAAAGCCTGGATGTTAAGTGGTCTACAGAAAAGTGGGCAGCAAGTAGCTGTAGATAAAATCTGGGAAAAAACTTCGGAACAACTATTCGGGGAGGCAAAGGTCGTTAAGATGAAACCCAAACCCAATCGTCGGATTTGGTTATCGATTGCAGCAACAATTGCGCTTCTGATCGTTGCTTCCGTTTGGCTATTTCAAACATGGGGCCCTTCAGATCTCCTTGTTGAAACCAACGACCAAATAAAGTCCATTGACTTGCCTGATGGTAGTGAAGTCACCTTGAATCAGTTTGCCTCATTGCGGTTTGTCCCGGTAAATAAAGAAGGACAACGAAAAGTAGAGTTAAAAGGAGATGCTTTCTTTGAGGTCGCCAGAGATGAACAGCATCCGTTCGTTATTCAAACCGAACAGATAGAAATTGAAGTGTTGGGAACCTCATTCTATGTGGATGCACGAACCAGCCAATCCGAAGTACAGGTGATCGTCAAATCCGGCTCAGTAGCCGTGCGTTCCGGGGATTCGGAAACCGTACTAACGGCAAATGAAAAGGCGGTTTTTCAGAAAAAAAATAATGCTTTAATTAAACTAGAGAACAAAGATCCCAACTATCTATCGCTTACTAATAATCGCTTGGTCTTTGAAGGTGCAAGCCTGGAAGAAGTTGTCTTCGCTTTGAACCGCCAATACCACACGGATATTACAATCGCCAACGAAGCAATAAAACGCTGTAAATTAACTGCTACATACGACCATAAATCACTGGAAGCCATACTTGCCATTCTGGAGGGAACATTTAGTGGAATTGACGTAAAACATAGTGGAGAAAAGGTAACGTTAGTGGGTACCTCTTGTGATTGATCAATCGGAACGCCTATCGCAAGGCTTGTTCTGTCAGCACTCTCAGAATAAGTTTATTAATACACCTAGATGTACAAAATCGGAACCTTCCTGTTTTTATTTTGCTTTGTTGTGTTGACGGGTCAGGCACAGCCGCAGCTTCCTACGCCTTCGATTACCATTGAAGTTGTTGACCTGCCCCTCCGCCAAACCTTGGAGGAGATCAGCCGGCAGAGTGGAATGGAGTTTTCCTATAATGCGCAGAAAATTAATACCGATCAACGCTTAAGTCTGACCGTTCAGAAAGCTAAGCTGGATAGTGTACTCACCCTGCTTTGTCAGGAAATAAAAGCTGAATTCCAAATTATTGAAGGACAGATTATTTTACGACAAGCCTCTATTTCAAAAAAATCAACCTCCTTTTTTACACTTAGCGGATTTCTTGGTGACCGGGCCTCCGGTGAGAGTCTGATCGGTGCGTCCATTGGAGTGATGGGGACCTCGCGGGGTGTGGTGACCAACGCCTTTGGTTATTATTCCATACAGTTAGCACCGGGCATATATCGATTGGTTTACTCTTATGTTGGTTATCAACCGGACACCATAAAAATTAATGTAGAGGGTAATAGAAAACGAGATGTTCAATTAAGTACAGTATCCTTTGATTTGCCCGATGTCATTGTGGAAAGATCTGTAAGTGATTTGTTAAAAAGCAAGCAGCTGGGAGGAAAAGAACTCTCTCCGGATGACTTGCAGGGGATGCCGGAGTTTGCCGGTGAGACGGGCCTGGTCAAAGGGCTGCAAAGTCTGCCAGGTATAAAAATGCATAGCGATGGATCCGCATTTTATTATGTACGGGG
>CBDUIU010000788.1:0-2358 GCA_965367335.1 uncultured Saprospiraceae bacterium | reverse complement strand
ATTAAGGTTAATTCTAAGTAAGACAACAGGTATCTAACCTTCATTGGAACCTTTGTGTCGTGTCTTGAGGGTGTAGCTTTTTAGTTGCACCCTCAATTTTTAAATAGAAGTTCGGAGCCAATCATAAATATACTGCCCATTGAAGATCATATAGATAATTAGAAATAATACGATTATTCCTACTATAACTTTTATGTTTCGAACACTTTTATGATAACGTTCGCGTCTACTTTTATAATTTCTTTTTCCGGAATAAGCCATTTTACTAGAAAGATTAAAAAGTTAAATAGGTTTCAATCGATTTACATTTCCCGGTGTCTTTCCCAGTAATTTTGATCCTCGATCTCATCAAGTATCTGTAAATAATTATCATAGCGCAAGCCGCTGATCTCCCCTTCTTCAATGGCATTTTTCACTGCGCAGCCTGGCTCTTCCCGATGCGTACAATCTCCGAAACGACAATCCGAGGAAGATTCAAAAAACTCCCGAAAATTGTGTGCAACATCCATGGGCTCCAGATTATTGAAAGACAAAGTTTTGATGCCAGGGGTGTCGATTAGATAGCCACCAAAATCCAGTTCAAACATTTCCGCAAAAGTAGTGGTATGTTGGCCTTTGCCAGAATAGTCGGAAAGCTCGGTGGTACGAAGTTCCAGCTGAGGTTGGATAGCGTTCAATAAAGATGATTTCCCTACACCAGATTGCCCGGCAATTAAAGTTGTCTTATCTTTTAAAAATGCTTTGAGTTCCTCCAGGCCAGTGCCATCCAACGCAGAGACCAACATCACTTTATAACCAATATCTTCATAAATATCACGCAAGTATTCGTAAATCTCAACTGCTTTTTCCCCATAAATGTCCGACTTATTAAACACGATGCAGACGGGAATATCATGAGGCTCTGTCATCAATAAAAATCGATCGATAAAGCCTTGCTTCAGTTGCGGCTCTAACATGGTAACCACCAGCACAGCTTGATCAATATTACTAGCCAACAGGTGTAGATAATGCTTTTTACGTGGAGATTGCCGAATCACATAGTTCTCCCGCGGTAAGACCTCCTTGATCATACCTACAACCTCATCACCGTCCTCTTCTCGTTGGATTTTCACCTTGTCTCCAACGCCCACAGGGTTGGTCAGCTTTTGCCCTTCCAGCCGGAATTTCCCTATGATACGACAAGGTAAAGGTTCGCTTTCTCCTTCGACTCTGACCATGTACCAACTACCCGTGGATTTAATGACAGTTCCTTCTTGCAATGTTATTTTTTTTGTAAAGATACTATTTCATACTCCTAAAAACCATATCGCTTGTAAAATCAAGTTTGGTTAAAGTTCTAACAAAGCAGGATTTGATATGATTCCAAATAAATTAAAAATTTATCGGCTAATTAGCATGAAATCATTTAATTAAGCATTATAGATATAATACTTGCTTGGATGGATTTAAATGCTTTTATTTGTATTACACATATAACTTATTTAAAATAAATATTTCATGAAGAAAATTTACTTCTTAATTGTCTCCTTATTGATAGTAAACATTGTAAATGCCCAAATCATCTTCTCGGATGATTTTAGTAGTGGGATTCAACCCTCAAACTGGACTGTAATGGATGTAGACGGAAACACTCCGGATCCAAATGTTGCTACTCTATTTACCGATGCCTGGGTGGGTTCTGAAGATCCTGACAATGCAAGTGATACCGTTGCCATGAGCACTTCCTGGTATTCACCGATAGGTACATCAGATGATTGGATGATGTCCCGACAGATCAACTTAACTTCTAACAATGTGCTGACTTGGGAAGAAGAAGCCCAAGATGCTGGTTATCCTGATGGTTATGAAGTATATATTACTACGGCAATCGCCGGGTCAACTCCTGTCCCTGCCGATTTTACGGGGGCAAATGGTACAATGATCCTCAGTGTCCCTGCTGCTAATGGGGCGGCCTGGTTAGCCAGAACAATAGATTTACAAGGCATTGGATTTTCTAATCAACCAGTATGGTTAGCCTGGAGAAATAATTCAACGAATCAGTTTATCTTAATGATAGACGATATTACGGTTACAGAGGTTCCTGCTTTTGATGTTTCGATTACGAATCCAATTACTCCGGAGTATTCTCTGATTCCTATTTCTCAGGCAAGTCCCATCGGAACGGCTGGTATAATTCTTAACGTGGGCGTTGCATCGACTACGAATGCCACCATGAAAGTTAATGTTTATGATGGTGGGATGACCAATGTATATACTGCTACCAGTACTCCGGTAGCAAACATACCCGCCGGAGGTAGTGCGACAGTTACCGTTCCTGGTTATATGCCGACAACACCTGACTTCTACACCATCGAGTTG
>CBDUIU010000787.1:0-2363 GCA_965367335.1 uncultured Saprospiraceae bacterium | reverse complement strand
AAACTGGCGATAAAAAGAAGCATGAGCACGGAGAATGGCCCCAATATGAGAAAATTTTCCTTCAGTAAGAAACCGCACACCTGCAACACCATCCAGGAGAAACCGGAGAGGAATTAACCAGAACAATTTGCCAACTGGCTCATTCTTAAGTAATGTAAACAGACTATTGCGGAAATTCAAATAAGCTTTTCTGGGAGAAGTATAATCAAGGGTACCGCCACCGACATGATAGACGACGGATTGAGGTTCTACCATGATTTTGTAGCCTGCTCGTTTCATCCGCCAGCAGAGATCAATTTCTTCAGAATGAGCAAAATAATCTCCATCAAACCCATGCAAATCATGGAATAGTTCAGTTCTTACACATAAAGCGGCACCTGTTGCCCAAAATATTTCTACCGCATCGTCGTATTGACCTTCATCCTGTTCCACAACATTGAAGATACGTCCTCGACAAAAAGGATACCCCAGTTTATCGATCATACCCCCAGCAGCTCCCGCATACTCAAATTCTGTAGGACGCTGCTGCGCCAGAACCTTTGGTTGACATGCCCCTACCGTTTTGTCGTGTTCCATCAGCTCGATCAGTGGTCTTATCCAGTTGGGTTGAACCTTTACGTCTGAGTTTAACAAGATCGTATAATCGGCTGTTTCTTTTTCCAGCGCCAGGTTATAGCCTTGGGCAAATCCATGGTTTTCCTCAAGGTCTAAGCGCTCAATTTGCGGGAATTGTTGTTCAAGAAAATCCAAAGAACCATCCGTGGAGCCATTATCCGCTACCACGATGCGTAGGTCAGGGTAATCAGATTCTAAAACGGAGGGCAAAAATTCTTTCAGTTGTTGTTGCCCATTATAATTTAGGATCACTACAGACACACTAGGTTTGCTACTTGGGCTCCCACTTGTATCTAATTCTTCAAACACTTTTAAAGCAGCCAGCTTGTCAATAGCCATTTGCCCACTCAGATCCGCCAGGTTATCGAATTTACGGTCTCCGCGGATAAAGGAAACAAACTCTATGGTTAAATTTTGTCCGTAAATATCTTGTTTAAAGTCAAAGAGGTTGACTTCCAGCATCAGCTGGTCCAGATTTTCCAGAGAAGGCCGATGGCCGATATACATCATCCCTCGGAAATGCTGATCTTTATAGCTGGCCTTAACAGCATAGATGCCATTGGCTGGGATTAACTTATAAGGCTCAGGTATTTTTAGGTTGGCAGTAGGAAAACCCAGGGTGGCACCGATTTGCTGTCCTTTTATGACCTCACCGGTTATGGGATAAAAGTAGTTAAGCAATTGGGCCGCTTGTTTTACATCTCCCTCCGCTAATGCCTTGCGGATTTTTGTTGAACTGACCCCTATATCTTCTACTTCATGTTTTTCAATCTGGACCAATTCAAATTTTGCCTTCTCCTGATATCGTTTCAGGTACTCAATATTTCCCTCGCGATTTTTACCAAACCGATGATCATAACCGATGACAATACAGGCCGGCTTAAAATTGTCTAAGAGAAACTGTTCAATGTAAGCATCCGGGCTTTGGTTGCTGAACTCCTTCGTAAAAGGTACGACTACCAAATGGTCGATTCCCGCCTGATCCAGCAGGCGAATTTTTTCCTCAATTGTATTTAATAAGCGTAAGGAGTCATCCTCCGGGCTAAGCACTAACCTGGGATGGGGGTGAAAAGTGATGACCACAGACTCTCCATCTACCTTTTTAGCCAGCTCTTTTAGTCGTAGCAATATCTGTTGATGTCCGGTATGGACACCATCAAAAGAGCCGATAGTAATAACGGTATTTTGAAAGTCAGGTAAGTCTGATAAATCCGTGTGCACTTTCATGAAGCTGCAAATGTAGCAATATTGGTCAAATGTAAACTCTCCTGGTGAATTATTTGTTTGTACATTTGCACGAAAATGCGAATCCTGTATGTCCATAGATAAAACAAAAGTTGCAGATGCCTTAGGAAAAGTCGCCGATCCGGTTTCCGGGCAAGACATTATCACCTCGATGCGGGTCGAACAACTGAACGTAGACGGTAATAACGTAAATATTACGGTCATGTTTCCTGCGATGAATAGCGATCAGAAATCACAACTGAATTTTGCGATTATTGGAGCAGTTCAAGAGATTTACCCCGAAGCTCAGGTACATGTTCATTTAAAAGGCAGTAACCCTATGGCTCCTAAGCCTAAACCGGCATTGCCCAAAGTAAAAAATATCATCGCGGTAGCCTCTGGTAAAGGAGGTGTTGGGAAATCTACCATTTCAGTTAATCTAGCATTAGGCTTGAAAAAATTGGGCGCAAGAGTAGGATTGATTGATGCGGACCTTTACGGCCCTTCGATCCCGACTATGCTTG
>CBDUIU010000786.1:0-2364 GCA_965367335.1 uncultured Saprospiraceae bacterium | reverse complement strand
ACGTCAAAGGCGCCATTGGTGGCCATCGCCAGGTCTTTTCCTTTTTGCAAAACAGTCTTTCCATAGCTAGTCCAGTAATGATGAGCATGTAAAAACTGAAGATTATATAACCTCCAGGTCTCATCTGTCCAATGTTTATCTAACACTAACTCCCACTCTTTTCTCAAGCGCTGTAAACTAACTTGATAATCAGCAGTAGACAGATGATAAAGGTCTGCATCACAAACAATTGCTTCCAGGCGATTGTCAGGGCATTGCGGCATCCTGGTCGCTTTAATGCAATTCACAACTTGTTGGATCCTGGATTTACACCAACGTTTTTCTGTTAAAAAATACCGGGCAATTTGCTGGCTGACGATCTCGTGATTAAGATAGGTTTTTACATGGCCTACATCATGAAACCAGGCTGCAATCAATACGATTTCCCGTTCCTGATCATCAACTTCCAAGGCATCACAAATTTCATTCGCCGCCTTGACTACCTGAACGGTATGATCAAGGTTATGGTAAACTATGTGTTCAGACAATCCCAAATCCAGGATAATGGACACCAGTAGTTTTGCGTCAGCGACCGTATGTTCGTTAGTGATAATTCGAGGTATATAATTCATTCCAGTACCTTAAATGAAAAATCATTGGTGTACTTCTATTTTCAATAAATTGGTATTTAAATTACTTTATACTAATCACTACGGTAAAAGCGGTGGGCTTGGTTGCGTATCGCAAAAATAAATATTGGTACCTATGACTCACCCCGCTTCCTCCATCACCAACTTATATCCAACTCCTCGAATATTAACAATCTTCACACTGGCATCCGCCTCCAGCTTCTTGCGCAACTTAGAGATAAAAACATCTAACGTTCTCCCTACATAGTTACCTTCGTCTCCCCAAACATTTTGCAGGATGACCTCCCGCTCTACGGGCAAATTTGCAGAAGTGTGTAGCAGGGTAAGCAGCTCCGCCTCTTTGTTGGATAATTCAATGCTTTGATTTTCAAATATTAGCGACATATTTCTTTTATCAAACTGAGAGGCACCAATCGAAATTAAATTCGGATCATTATCGTTAAGGGGCTTTTGCTTTGAAAAGTATCCCATAAATCCTATTAAGATTAACAAGGGAATAATTAAATAAGTAGATTTAAAAAGATTGGATGTTGAGAACTCCGAAGCAATTACAGACGGATCATCGGCGGATAATGCCTCAGCAGCCAAATCTGTGTTACTATCAAAAATAGTAACGATTAAACTATAACAATCTTTGGGTAGCACTCTCCCCCTACATGGAGCCATATTCGAAGTGAAATTATGTACCACCGCCTTCGTTTCACATTGCTCTACTTCAACCATATAATCGGTCGTAACTCCGGATTCCGTCATGACTCGTCCAACGATGGAAATGATATCATCAGGATCAAACCCAAATTCAAACTCAAAAGGAATCCGATAGCTTTGGGGCTTGTTGGGTGCATTGATCTTTTCAATCGGTAGTATGCGCGATTCCTCATCTCCTAAACACTTCAACATTTCATGTCCGATCATTCTCATCACTACCCCAATACGCTTTTCACCTACCACCTCCTCGGTCGTGCTTTTTGCGGCTAACAGAAGTAAGCCTGCGAAAGCACAAAAAATAAAATTTTGGTAGGTTTGTTTAAAATGTCTGTAAGTCATTGTACAAATTTATTGGATTATCGCTCTTTTGGAAAGGAATTGCTACGCCTTCACACTTTTTTACGTTCATTTTTACACTAATTTACACTTGTTTACGGCATTAACAGGCATTCTCACTTACCTTTAAACTATTAATCGAAACTAGTAGTTGCATTCCGCTTTTAATTCCCTTAATAATATTATTTCATGAAAAATAGCTTTCTAACCTTGTTTTTGCTCCTCCTGGTCTTTCCCCAACTGGGCACTTCACAAGACAGTCTGACCAACGAGCTAAGATTTGAAGTACATAAGATCTTACCACCTATTTCGATTACAAAAGAACAATTAACAGCAGCTAAAACCATAGCTGACCTGAACAAGTACTATAAATCGTCATGGATAAGAGAATATATTTCAATTGAAGTATTATCAAGCAATAAGGGAAAACATAGAAAAGCACTGAGTAAAAATGACACCCTTAGTCAGGAACAAAAAGACAATATGATTACGGCTGATGTAGGTTCGGAGATGTCGGTTAGGGTGCAATATATACCTGAGAACACGCTACAACATAATGATGTTAAAGAGATCGATTTCACGTTTACTATTGACCCTGAAAGTGATGCTGGATTCCCCGGAGGTGACCAAGAGTTGAGGAAATACTTGAAGGAAAATGCTATTGATAAAATTCCTGATAGCAGATTCAAGG
>CBDUIU010000785.1:0-2378 GCA_965367335.1 uncultured Saprospiraceae bacterium | reverse complement strand
TCTATAGTTTTTTGATTTTCGAGAAATAAAGAAGTAGGATTAGGAAGTACTTCGGAAAAGACAGCTTGGTTTACATTCAAACCAATGCCAATTACAGTACTCTGTAAACGGGCTGCACTAACTGAGTTTTGGATTAATAATCCGGCAATTTTCCGCGCCTCTACATAAATATCGTTTGGCCACTTGATTGTCACCATTTTACCAGGAAGATACGCTGCTACAGTTTCTCTTAACGCCAGAGAAATAGCTTGATTCAAGAGAAATTGTTGCCGCACCAACAAAAAATTCGGAAAAAGTATAAGACTCATCGTCAGGTTTTGACCGGCATCTGCCTGCCAGGAACTGCCAGATTGTCCTCTCCCAGCCGTCTGTTCTGCAGCAATAATGATTGTTCCCTCGCTTGGTTTGTTATTTGTGGCCAATAAATCGAGGGCCTGCTGGTTAGTTGAACTCAGAGAATCGTACTGGAGTAGAACTTTTCCCACAAAAAGGGTGTTTCTAATAGTATGCAAGCAAAAATATTTTGGTAATTTTACTGTTTGAAAAAAATACGGATTAATCCTTAATTACAAGGTAAATTTAATAAAAACAAAATTTGAGTTCACAAAAAAAAGCAAAACAACCGATATTGTCAGCAGAACAGGTAAATGACCTTATCGTTGATAGTATTCAAGATATTAAAGGAAAGCATATCGTAAAGATTGATCTCCGAAATCTGGATGAAGCTCCTACCAATTTTTTTATCATCTGTGAAGGTGATTCTAACACACAAGTCCAAGCCATTTCCAACAATATTGATAAACGTTTACGTCAGGAGGCTAATAGCCGGCCATTTCATGTTGAAGGGCAGACAAATGCTCATTGGATTTTAATGGATTACTTTGACGTTGTTGTCCATATTTTTTACAAAGATACCCGTCAATTCTATCAATTAGAAGACCTGTGGAGCGATGGCGTTTTTACCGAATATGATGATTTGTAAATAAGCGTTAGGATTCTATCTGAACGTTTTGTGAAAAGGATCGTTACCTTATAAGAAATATCATCGGGAAATAGCTCGATACACACATTTATCAATAAGCATTTAAATATTTTCATATAGACAATGAGCAATAATACTGAAAATAAGCCCAATAACTCACGCTTTAACTCCTACTGGATTTATGGCTTATTGGCTTTATTCCTGGTCGCTTTGAATATTTTCACTTTTACGAGTGGAAGTGTGGAGGAGATTGACTGGAATAGATTCGACCGGATGGTCCGGGATAAAGATATCGCCGAGCTTGAGGTAGTCAATGATGAAACTGCTTTCGTTACGATCAAGGATGACCGACTCGATAAATTCGAAGGTATCTCCAACAGCAAATTTGGTGGTTCTGCTTATCATTTTAAGTTCCAAATCGGATCTGTAGATCGGTTTGAAGTTAAACTGGAAGAACTACAAGAGGATATGTCCCGCTCAGATCGTATCTACCCTAAATACACAACCAAACAAAATTGGTTAGCACCGATCCTGGGATGGATTCTTCCCATCGTAATAATCGTTGCCATTTGGGTATTTATTATGCGTAGAGTTAGCGGCGGAGCCGGTGGTCCCGGGGCCCAAATCTTCAATATTGGCAAATCTAAAGCAACCCTCTTCGATAATAACTCTAAAGTAAACGTTACTTTTCAGGATGTTGCCGGCTTAGATGAAGCAAAGGAGGAAGTCATGGAAGTTGTGGATTTTCTTAAAAATCCAAAAAAATATACAGCTTTAGGGGGTAAAATTCCTAAAGGAGTATTGCTGGTAGGCCCTCCAGGTACTGGTAAAACATTATTGGCGAAAGCTGTCGCTGGTGAAGCCGGAGTTCCTTTTTTCTCAATTTCTGGTTCTGACTTCGTAGAAATGTTTGTTGGAGTTGGAGCTTCCAGGGTACGTGACCTTTTCAAGCAGGCTCGTGAAAAAGCACCCTGTATTATTTTCATAGATGAGATAGATGCGATTGGACGTGCACGTGGACGTGGGGCAATGCAAGGAGGAAATGATGAGCGTGAGAATACTTTAAACCAATTGCTGGTAGAGATGGATGGTTTTAGCACTGACAAAGGAGTAATCCTTATGGCTGCAACTAACCGGCCGGATGTTTTGGATAGTGCATTACTTCGCCCTGGTCGTTTTGATAGCCAAATTGGTATTGATCGTCCTGACCTTAAAGGTAGAGAGGCTATTTTTAAAGTTCATTTAAAGACCATCAAATATGGCCCGACAGTCAACGCCGTTGAATTAGCGGAAATGACACCTGGGTTTGCCGGTGCCGACATTGCCAATATCTGTAACGAAGCTGCATTAATCGCTGCTCGCCGGAATAAGCGCATGATCGATATGGACGATTTTA
>CBDUIU010000784.1:0-2384 GCA_965367335.1 uncultured Saprospiraceae bacterium | reverse complement strand
AGCTGGAACAAATAGACGTGGAGCGACTGCAACTAGCACCTACCTCCTATGATTTGGTATTATCCCGGCTCGTCTTTCACTACATCGAACATTTGACCAATGTATTTAAAAATATCCACCAAAGTCTCAAACCGGACGGGCAATTTATCTTTTCCATTGAGCATCCCCTCATCACCAGTAATTATGAATCGTACCACCAAAAGGGCAAAACAAAGCGCGGTAGCTGGATTGTAGATAATTATTTTGACAGTGGCAAACGTATCAATATTTGGATAGAAAAAGAAGTGGTCAAATACCATAAAACGATCGAAGAATACATCCAACTGATCAACGATACCGGTTTTACCATCGAGGCCATTCGGGAATCCAAACCCAATCGCATCCATTTTACAGACCTCAAAGATTATGAAAGAAGAAAACGGATCCCTTTGTTTATGTTCTTTAAATTAAAGAAATTGGCGTAGATATAAGTAGCAAGGTAAAAATTGTCTATCCCTTTTCAGAAAAGTTATTTTGATCCTCAAATCTCATCAACCATGAAAATCTTACTATTGAGTTGTTGCCTGCTGATCTCGCTCCACCTAAGCGCCCAGGAAACAATGGCTGCCGACACCAATGCCGTCAAATCCATTGAAGGTATCGTGCAGGAAGTATTAAGGATTTACTCGGGAGAGCAGGGCAAGCTCAGAAATTGGAACGCCTTCCGGGATCTGTTTATCCCCAGTGCCCGTTTCACAATTGTTGATCATGATGACTATGGAGGACCTTACGAAACCGCTACCCTGGATGAGATGGTCGCGCTGCTGGATGACGCATTTTTTGATCAGGCATTCAGCACCTATGAGACAGGCAGAGTCGTGGAGGAATACAATGGGATTGCTCATGTCTTTCAAAGTTTTTATTTAAAAAAGAAAGAAAACAATGAGCGAAGAGGCATCAACAGTTATCAATTGCTCCACGCGGACGGCCGTTGGTGGATTGTTAATATGCTTTGGACGGTAGATAGCAACGGGGTGAAAGTGCCAGAGAAGTATTTAAGGAATTAAATCACCGATTGAAATAATTTAAAGCAAAAATAATTAGCTAAACACGAGCTGGTTGATCCGAAGCCAAGGTCGCGCTGACCTCTGCTAACTGCTCAATTTCACACAGAACTATGCTAGCTAAATCATACTTTTTAGCCAAAACCTTCCTTGTCGTCCCATTATCTGTGTACCTTTCATAAAAAAAACCATGTTACTCAAAACTTCTATTAAATGGGGCCTTCTACTCGGCCTGGCCCTTGCTGTTACCACCCAGCTCCTGACCTGGCTTGGTTTAGGGCTGACGAACTGGTTTGTCGTGGTGACTTATTTGCTGGCCATACTGTTTATATATTTAGTTTTAAGAACCCTGAATCAGGAGCAAGGGAAATTGACATTTTTGCATGCCGCCCTGGCGGTTGTCGTACTGATTTTTATTTCAAGATTGATTTTCCAAAGCTATATGTTCATTTATATCCATTATATTGACCCAAGCTGGGTGGATACGGTAGCAGCAACCTGGGCGAAATCGATGCAGGAAGCCGGTCTGTCACCCGATACGATTGCCCAGCAAATTAACAGCTTCCGCAAATTAAACGAACCCTCGTCCATGTTTACCATCGGCTTAATCCTCTATGCGATTCCCCAGTTGTTTATTGGTTTAATCCTTTCCGCTATCTTTGTTTTTTCTCCCTTTAACTATTCGCGGCAAGCGTAAGTAGTTGGACAAATTTTGTGTTGCTAATAAAAATACCCTCTCCTTAAGTAGTAAGTGAATTGTTTTTTTTATCTTGTTGGTTGTTTATATGATCTAAAAAAACCCTCAATCACCTAACCAACAAATGGAAAATTCACATCAATTAGCTCATCGTTTCAGAGAGGTCCTGCTAAATGGGAAATGGATTGCCAATACAAATTATCAGGATCAATTATCGGACGTGACCTGGAAGCAAGCGACCACCAGGATCGGGTCGCTGAATACCAATGCAGCGCTGGCCTACCACATCAATTATTACCTGGCCGGCATCCTGAATGTATTCGAAGGCGGTCCACTGGAAATTCGGGACAAGTATAGTTTTGACCTGCCGGAAATCACCTCACAAGCAGCATGGGATAAGCTTCTGCAGGAGATGTGGAGCAATGCCGAACAGTTTGCGCAGCAAGTTGAACGGATGTCAGCTAAAAAATTAGCAGCAGGGTTCGTCGATGAAAAATACGGCAATTACCGCAGAAACATTGAAGCGGTGATTGAACATAGCTACTATCATTTAGGGCAAATTTCTTTGATCAAAAAAATGATCCTGGAAAATGAATAAATATTTCAACCACCTAACAAACCGCTAAAATGAGCGCCAAAAAAGC
>CBDUIU010000783.1:0-2394 GCA_965367335.1 uncultured Saprospiraceae bacterium | reverse complement strand
GATTGCTCGCCGATCTGTTTTTTCAAACCGAGACACCTGCATCGGGGCTGTACACGCTATTGGGTGCCTTATGCTTTGCCTTTCAAATCTATGCAGATTTTTCCGGGTATTCCGACATCGCGATCGGCCTGTCCAAAATGCTGGGTTATGACCTGATGAAGAATTTCCAAACACCTTACTTTGCCCGTTCCTTCGGTGAATTCTGGCATCGCTGGCATATTTCTTTATCCACCTGGTTTCGGGACTACGTATACATTCCCCTGGGTGGCAACCGGGGTAGTCGGGCCCGGGTGGCGATGAATATTTTGATCACTTTTTTGCTCTCCGGTTTGTGGCATGGCGCGCAAATCACCTTTGTCCTCTGGGGAGCTTTGCATGGGTTGGTGTTGATCCTGGAGCGATGGTCGCCGATTCGGGTTCATCGTTTCCTGGCCACGCCGCTGGTTTTTATGGCAGTTGTTTTATTGTGGATTCCCTTCCGGGCAGAGAGTCTAAGCCATCTAACAGTGTTGGTTAGTGCCCTGGGTAGCTTGACTACTTATACCCCGGATCAAATTTATCCGATATTTACTGATTACCCGGGTAGACGCTTAGTTGCTTTGGTTGTGATATCCATCTGTTATTTTGCTATGGAACAGCGAATGCATTTATTGGATTTCAATGAATATATCCAACAGAAAAGCAAAATCCAACGGTGGGCGACATATTATTTGTTAATCCTGGCGATCTTGTTCTTGGGCAATTTTGCGGTTAAGCCTTATTTTATTTATTTTCAATTTTAGATGCTAAAATTTTACCGAAATATCAGCTTGTTTTTACTTCCGGTTTTTCTACTACTGGTGCTTTTGCCCGTTTCCAAACAGGCAAAGTTTCAGGGCTTAAAAAACGATTGCTTCAATCATGGAAGTTGGATTTACGATCGAATATTCCGTCAAAAAAAAGCAACGGATCTGATTTTCCTTGGTTCTTCTAAAACTATTAATGGGATTGATGATAAACTCATTGAAGCTAAGCTCTTCAAACATCAGCTTACTGTGGCCAACCTGGGTTATTGCCGATTGGGTAGAAATTTTAGTTATGCACTGCTAAAAGAAGTGTTGGATAAAAAACAAGTTACCCACGTTGTGTTAGAAGTTAGAGAAAAGGAAGACCGCTACAGCCATCCAATTTTCCCCTACATCGCACGCACGGAAGATGTACTTTTTCCCAATCCTTTTTTTAACCGGGACATCCTGGCTGATATCTGGACCCATTTTGCCTATAAAATTGCCTTAAGTCAGGACATCCTCTATACCTATTCGCCGACGATCCCTGTACAAAGCGAAGTTTTCGGTTATTCCAGCCTAAAAGACACCGCTGACCTTGAACTACTGAGAACACATCAAACAAAACAATTACAACAGCAAGCGAACCCGAACAACCTGGAGCGCAGCTTCTATTTGTGTTACCCCAGAATTTACTTACAAAAAATACATCAGCTTTGTGAGCAGCGAGGAATCACCCTTACTTTCCTCTACCTTCCTTCCTATGGTAGTCGTTTTGATCAACCCAGCGAGATGGCGACTTATCAACAGTACGGAGCAGTACTGATCCCTCCAGATACCATATTGCAAGAACCGGCTTATTGGTACGATGTAGAACATTTTAATCAGACGGGAGCAGCAGCTTTATCGCTTTGGCTGGCAAAGGAGTTAGCCAAATAAGACCATCAAATTTAAGATCTCACTAATCCATTTTCCTGCCCGGCATCCAAGATAGATAACCATGAGCTTGCTTAACTTTCTATTCGCGTGGTGACTCACTACATATCTCTCTGGTCCCTTTTGTCTATCTTTCGAAAGTGGCTGTTACAGTAACTCTGACTACAACAATAAAATTTCATTAGGCCCCTGGACTTTATGCCCTTGTTTTAAGTAGGTTAGCCTCACCGACCTTTTGTGAATTTTATGTACATTAGATGCCTAATTGAGATAGCCGCTCGGTTCTATTATCAGAAAAATAAACACACAATTTTTCCACAAGATGAAAAAAAAGCCTACTCAACCAACAAGTCGACGAAATTTTTTAAGTACAAGTTTCAAAACAGGCCTCTTGTTACCTTTTGCCGGCTTACCTGTTTTTGGAACGACTCGAGAGACGGAACTGAAACAAGCCTGGAGAAAAGAAACATCCGCCCACCCGCTCAAAATTCTTATCCTTGGCGGGACTAGTTTTCTTGGACCCCAACAAATTGCTTACGCTTTACAACGCGGACATAGCATCACCACTTTTACCAGGGGGAAAACAAATCCCACCGTCCACAAAAAACTATTTAAACAGGTGGAGCAATTAATCGGCGATCGTAATGATAACCTCGATGCCTTGCGGGGCCGTAGCTGGGACGCCGTCATTGAT
>CBDUIU010000782.1:0-2398 GCA_965367335.1 uncultured Saprospiraceae bacterium | reverse complement strand
CCTAGTTTCAAATGAGCAATAAACCTTCCCGGCGTAGCAATAATGATATCAGCACCTTGCGTTAAGGCTTTCTTTTGTTGATCCCAGGTATCACTTTTTCCTCCACCGTAAACAGGTAGCGAACTGACTCCCAGGAAATAGCCAAACCCTTCAACCTGTTGATCAATTTGTAGGGCTAACTCGCGAGTAGGTGCAATGACTAAAGTATTTATTTTAGTCGTTTCCTTTTCCCGGCGAGTCAATTTATCTAAAATAGGTAATAGAAAGGCAGCGGTTTTACCTGTTCCAGTTTGGGCACAAGCAATTAAATCTTTACCAGCTAATATCTTGGGGATGGCTTCAGTTTGAATAGGTGTAGGTTTTTCAAAACCCATAAAGCCTAGGGCTTCCTGCAATTTTTCGTGTAAATCCATTTCACGAAAAGTCAACTCCGTCTTATTTTCTTCCATATACTGCAAAAATGAGTAAAATTTCGCGGACATGGTAATTTATTATTACATATCCTGTTGAAGTTTACTCTTTTAAAAGAAATATGTTGCTTACTGTCTTTATTTCCATTTTATCGCCAAGCAAAATCTACCGGGTAAACACCCGCCGGAAACTCTTCAATTAAATTGCCTGCTGGGCTGTAAATTACGACATTTCCATTGCGAATAAAATCTTGTGCATCACCACAAATCAGGTTTCCAACGATGGGGTCTATACTAAGACTGGCAAAAGATCTTGTAACAAAGGGTACGGCCGTATTTAATTGTAAATCATTTATAGAATGGGAATAGACGCGATCAGACATTGTGAAAAATAGGCGATCTCGGTCGGGGTTGATAACTAAATTCCGTGCCCCGGTGTTCACAGGAATTCGGGCGACAACCTGATCATTCACAATTTTAGTTAATTCTCCCTGGATATTAAAAGCGGGGTCGTTGCTTAGCAACCCCTGTGAAAGTACCCAAATTGCTCCGTTAATATCCACTTGTATGCTATTGGGTGCTTTACCAACTTCAATGGTCTTTATTACCTTATCTGTATTAATATCTATCTTCGAAATGACGGAATCTAACAAAAATCCTCCGGTATGGGTTAAGTAGACAAAACTACCATTTTGAACCATTCGTTCCGCGCCGTTACGGGTTGTTATATTTTTCAATTTTGTTAAGGTACTTAATTCCATCACAGTAACACTTCCAGATAAGCCATCCCGTCCCCACTGTGAGATATAGGCTTTGTCATTTCCTACAGGTAAAAGATAGCGAGGTCGTTCAAAGCCAATTTCATTCCCTTGAGATTGAAAACCGTCTGCTTCTACTACTTCAACCTTTCCTGTATTCGTGGCTACCAGATAAATGCGATCATCATAATAAGTAATGCCATTAAAATCAAAGCCCATGAAATTTTCGTTGTTAGCTCGTTGGAATATATCCGGCACTATGTCATTGGTAGGCCGATGATAATAAGTAGCAGTTGCTGGACGACTTTCCTGGGAGTTTCCAGCATTTAATATAAACAAGCCATTGGTATATATCGTTACGGGTTCGCGATCCGCCTCTTCATCTTCCGGGGTAATAAGGCACCCGGAGAACAATAGAATGATCGGCAATAGAATCGCTAAGTATTTCATTTTGAGTAATTTTCATCAACTTAATAAATCTACAGAGTACTCTATACTCATTTTATATCTGACTAATTCCACCTTTTCCTTTTCAAAGAATTAATCGTTTCATAGCCATAATGTATCCCAGGTGTACAGCCTCATGAACATAGTTAAAAGTAATTGCTTCTTCAATAGTGTTTAGGGTGATGTCATAGCTGGTCGGGTAAGTTTTATACGTTTTGAATATTCCATTCTGATAATCTTGCTCCAACTGATCTACTCCTGAAGTCAATTGCTCGCGAAAGAAATTAAAATCTTTTTGAGGCAGAGGACTTGTTGGGCTAGTACCCTTGCGATAAGCAGAAATTTGCTCATTAGACAAATGCATAGGTAGACCTGATAATCCATAACATAAGAGCTCCATTGTTACTGGGAGATGAGCAACATTCCAGGCTATATTATTATTAAAACCACTTGGAATATGGTTCAGTTGATCTAAACTTAAATCATTGATAACTTTCAAAACGTTATTTCGCGTAGTTCGGATCAGGTCAAAGTGCTTTTCCATCTGAATCAATTAGTTTAGAGGGCATGACAATTAGTATAATCCAAGTTTATACCAAGGATTTCAAATAAAAAACAAAGATAATCACTTACTTTTACCTCCAAACTATATTGTGCGGAAAAGAAATGAGTATTCATGAATCTTATAAATACAGAAAAAGAAACTTTAAAACTGGTAGATCTCTACAGAGGTTAAATGGGAAATCCCGTTCAAAAAAATAATTTTGTTCATGTCATTTAGAC
>CBDUIU010000781.1:0-2399 GCA_965367335.1 uncultured Saprospiraceae bacterium | reverse complement strand
TCGGTCATGATCGTTTTAAGGAAGAGATTGAGGCATTGTCTGGCAGAAGGGTGAAGCCAAAAAGCGGGGCGGCCTGTCGGATGGCGTAGAAAGAATAATGCTATTTAATGTGTATCTGACCCTATTTATATAGCCTCTACAAGCCTATTGATCCGACGCTCACTTCGCTTCGCCCTCGCGGCTTTATGAGTGACGTTATGCGGTGCAATACAAACGGATTATGGAGGTCTTTAGAACTATAATGAAAATCATTTGCTTTCCGCACTTTTTCTATCTTTCGGAGGTCTCCCGTTTGATCGAAATTGGTAATGCCCTTCGTATGCTAGAACAAGAAGTGATTTTCTTTAGTCATGGCGGGCCCTATGAATCGTTAGCGCGCGAGGCGGGGTATGAGGTTGTATCAATCATCCCAACCATGTCTCCGGAACGTGCGAACGAATATATGACATTTAATCGTGGAGAGGGAAGTAAATCATTAAATAGTAGCTTCTTTACCTACGAAGAATTGAAAGCGTATGTGCCAGCAGAAGCCGACGCATTACATCAAGAAAATGCCGATGCTGTACTTATCGGATGGACTCTTCCATCATATTTATTTGTTCAGTTAGCAGGAATTCCGATTATTGTGCAACAACCAGGTACTTGGACGGCGCCATTTTTTGACCGAAAGATGGCGGAGTTCGCGCCTGCCGTTGTAGGTGGGAGCATAGTGAGTTTATTTCACTATTTGCCAATGGACAAGTTTTTTAATTGGTTGATGCCGAGGTCGCGTCTCTGGATTAAGCCTTTTAACCAACTGGCATTGGAATTGGGCTTACCCCAATACAAAAGCACACTCGATTTCATGGCGGGGGATCTCTCGCTAGTAATGGATACACCGTCCATTCTCGGTATTAGTCCGGAAGAGCTTGAGGATTATTGCCCCGTTCATCCTGAGTTCTTTCGTAAACCACCCAAATACAAATACGGTGGCCCCTGTTACGCCCGACTTCCCGGGGAAGTGTCTGAGCCAGTACGGAAACACTTTGACACACCTCTAACCAAACTGTACTGCGCGATGGGTGTGTCAGGCTCACCCAGAGTTTTACGTTCGATCATTGATATTGTCCGTGGGTTAGACTTGCGTACTTTGATTGTGACAACGACTATACTAGACGAAGAAAATATCGGTTACTGCGATCAGATACTTTTCAAATCGCATGTACCTGCTCATTTAGTGAACCCGATGGCAGATATCGCGATTACACATGGCGGTGCGGGTACTGTGCAGACGGCCATTCATTCAGAGACTCCGTTAGTGGGAATCCCGATGCATCAAGAGCAGGCAGGAAATATTTCTCTTGTCAAAAAGCAAGGTGCCGGGCTCATGTTGTGGAAACAGGAGTTAACCAAAAAAAACCTTGTATCAGCACTGGAGACGCTTGTTACTGATTTCCATTTTCGAGAGAACATGAAACGACTAAAGCTGGAACAGGATAAAATTGACGGGGCAGCTAAGGCCGCTCAGGAAATAGTCGATTTCCTTTAGAAGAGAACTATACATTACAACAATGTACTGAAGTCCCACGCCGCTGCCGCCATTCGGCTTGGCCCAAGCGTTATGCGGGATGCTAATCTTGCAACCTGTACCGGGATGGGTTGACATCTAATTCTTGAACCGGTGCTGCAAGCACAAAAGATTGGAGAAGTATTTCATTAAGGGAAAAACTTATTAAAAGACGGCGGAATACACCCAAGGGAACAAATCGGGAAAATGGATAATCAATATCTTTGTTTTACTTTTTTGGAGAAGGGAGAAATAGTACACAATGCATTTTTTGATTGAAGATGTTAGTCATGAAGATGAATTATTTTGATGATTCAGATACGCTTTATCACTGCAGCCTGGCATAACAATTATCGGAGTTATAAATCTATATGCAGCCAATTAATTTCTGTCCTAAACACTTTGAAAAAGGCAATATAGGGCCGCTGTTATTGAGGAAATTTTTGTTGGTTACAACCATTGCAATTTTAGCAATCACAAGCTTTCCCTTTGGTAAGTCTGTTTATGACAAAATCTTTCAAAATGAAGCGCACCCAGATGCAGTGAAAGCTCAGTCAGACGGTTTTCCTAGCCCTATTGTGCTACCTGAATTTGTATTGATTCCCGCTGGTTCGTTTGATATGGGAGAACAGGATGCGGCTTTTATTAAGAAACTTGATGCAGGCGAAAGAAAATACTTTGGCGTACCAGGAAAACGCGTGCGGATCGATGAACCGTTCTTTTTGAGTAAAACGGAAATCACCAATGAACAATTTGCTTCCTATGTTCAGGCTCAGCAGCTTGATAATCGGACAGATCAAAAGATAATCAATTTTTCTCGTTCGAAAGAAAATGGGCAGTTTCCAGCAGCGGA
>CBDUIU010000780.1:0-2404 GCA_965367335.1 uncultured Saprospiraceae bacterium | reverse complement strand
CTGAATGCAGCCGTTGATGCGACTGAAGCGGAACGGGTGATCGTGACGCATGGGTACACAGATATTTATGCCCGATACTTAAGAGATGAAAAAGGATTGCAGGCCCAGACAGAGCAGACGGAGTTCGGCGATGAAGATTCCGCAGGTGAGGAAGCGGAGCAAGCAAAATAATAGCCAATTGAACAAATAAATGAAGTAGGGATGGTGTATGGTGTGTTGGGTGTTATTTTGAAAACTGGGAAAGCATGTGTGAATACTCAATGTGAAATTGATTGATGTATCTGGTTATTGGTAGTAAGTGTGTTGATGTGGTATTCGTGGTGTTTCTAATTGAGTGGTGTTGTGGTGCTTTTTCGGAAGGAATCCAAAATGTATTTAATCGGATAGCACCTTTTTATTATGTAATTTATTTGTTAAGGGCAGAGGTAAAATCCCCTTTGAGGGTGGGGCCCTCCCATTGTACCGCCGCCGCCTCCACTTCCGGGAGCACTTAGGACCAGGAATAGGGTTTTACCTGTCACTCTACCTCGTTTGGCAGAAGACACTTTTGCAATCGGTCGTCACTATACCTTACGGATCCTGGAGTCAGGGGTAGACAATAAAAGCCATTGACATGCTTATTCGCTAACCCTGGGTAGAGTGAACCTTGGAGTAAACCTTAATTTAGAACGCGAATCCTCAAAACCTATGGACTCAAGACCTACAAAGGAAACTCCGTTGATAAAACCCAACTTATGCTTTGAAATAAATGAACTGACCAGATGTAATTTTCCGCCTCAGCCTACTGAGACTTTCTGGTAGCAAGAACTACCTCATTTTAGTTCATTTATCATTCTGACGAAACAAATATAAACACTTTTTGTTTTATCTAAAAATATTTTCCAACTTTTTATGAAAAATTTTGCTCAGCTATTCACTCAACTTGATCAAACGACCAAAACCAACACGAAGGTAGCGGCGCTGGTAAGGTATTTTGGAAAAGTGGATGACAAAGATCGGCTTTGGGCAATTGCTATCTTATCAAGTCGGCGACCAAAAAGAACGGTAAAAACAAGTTTGATGAGAGAATGGGCGGCAGCGTTGGGGAATATTCCTTTGTGGCTATTTGAAGAGAGTTATCACGTTGTTGGTGATTTAGCTGAAACGATTGCCCTGGCCTTACCTCCGCCTTCGCAACAGCACGAACATAGTTTAACGGACTATATCGAATTGATCAAAAGTTTGAAAGATGAATCGGATGAAGTCAAACGACAATTGGTTAGTCAGGCATGGGACGGGATGGCTTATGCGGAGCGTTTTGTCTTTAACAAACTAATAACGGGTGGCTTCCGTGTCGGTGTTTCCCAAAAATTAATGATGCGGGCCCTGGCGCAATTTGAAGGCCAGGAAGAAAATGCCATCGCTCACCGGTTAATGGGAAATTGGACGCCAGATACCATCACTTACGAAGAACTGATACGGGCAGAAAACCCGCTTGATGATATTTCCCGCCCCTACCCTTTTTACCTGGCTTATGCATTAGAAAGTGACCCGGAAGAAATAGGTGATCCGGATCATTGGCAGATTGAAAGAAAATGGGATGGTATCCGTGGGCAATTAATTGTTAGAGAAAATGAATTATTCGTTTGGTCTCGGGGAGAAGAACTGGTCACAGACAAATTTCCGGAATATCATCCCCTGGCTCAATTATTACCTGACGGCACGGTCATCGATGGGGAAATCCTTCCTTTTCAGAATGGACAACCCCTTTCGTTCAATATCTTACAAACACGTATCGGAAGAAAAAATGTCACCAAGAAAATACTGCAAAGTGCGCCAGTTATTCTCATGGCTTATGACCTTTTGGAATTCCAGGGGGAAGATATTCGTGATTACCCCATGGTTGACCGACGTAATTTATTGCAGCAACTATTAGCGGAACATCCAACGCAAGGGTTAATTGTTTTATCTGAAACGATACCCGTGACCCAATGGGAACAGGCAGCTAAAGCCAGGGCAGAAAGTCGACATTTTTACAGTGAAGGATTAATGTTAAAGAAATTAGATTCTCCTTATTTAGCAGGACGAAAAAAAGGAGATTGGTGGAAATGGAAAGTAGATCCATTGACGGTTGATGCAGTTCTGATTTATGCCCAACAAGGACATGGTCGACGTGCTAACTTGTTTACGGATTACACTTTCGCCGTATGGGATGAAGACCGCTTGGTACCTTTCACCAAAGCTTATAGTGGGTTGACAGACAAAGAGTTTGGTCAGATCACAGCTTGGGTTCGCAAAAATACGGTGGAGCGTTTCGGACCGGTGAGAAGCGTAAAACCTGACTTAGTTTTTGAGATTGCATTCGAAGGTATCAATGCTTCCAGCCGTCATAAATCTGGGGTTGCATTGCGTTTTCCACGGATGT
>CBDUIU010000779.1:0-2410 GCA_965367335.1 uncultured Saprospiraceae bacterium | reverse complement strand
CAACGCATGATATTATCAAATCGCTGATGGAAGAAAATGTGCTTCCCACGGAAGCCTGAGTCCAATACCCTATTCTTAAAATCTATAAAAATCAATCGATATGTATGATAACATAAAGCTTTCGGAAATTATGTCAACAGTGCCTGCTATCGTTCTTCCTTCAGATACGATGGATACCGTTGATCACTATTTTAAAACCGAGAATTTTCATCACCTGCCCGTCGTTGATAAGAATGGCAAAGTGGTTGGCATTATCAGCAAATCTGATTATTTGGCTTTGTGTGACAGCCAGACCTTTTTTATGAAAGAAAAAGGCCAGGAGCGCAATTTGAAATTTTTCCGCTCCTTACTGGTGGAAGAGGTGATGACCCAACCGGTTGTAACCCTACGCTATGATACCCGCATATCCATTGCACTGGGTATGTTCAGAGAAAACTTATTCCGTGCTATTCCGATTGTAGATGAACACAACAAACTGGTTGGCATTGTTACAACAATGGACCTGATTAATCATGCCTATCGGGAAACCGTTTAAAACTTGATGGCTATTAAGCAAAATAATGCATGCCTACTCCCCAACCCACATTCCTGCAAAGCATTCTGTTGACGCTGCTGAGGTATACTATCAGCAGCCAGTGACCCTTGTCGCTGAGCAACTATCAACGGATACGGGATGTGGACTCAGCCATCAGGAAGCTTTTAATCGTTTTCAGACCTATGGGAGTAATACCTTAGAACTACAAAAGCCCCGATCTGTTTTCAGAATGGTCATTGACCAGTTCCTCAGCCCATTAGTATGGGTCTTGTTATTTGCGGTTGTTTTGGCCGTAGCCTTTGAGGAATATTTGGAAGGCCTGGCGGTTTTACTGGTCTTGTTAATCAATGCCATCATAGGGTTTGTCATGGAATGGCAGGCCGTGCGTTCCATGGAAGCGCTGCAGAAAATGACCCAGATGACTTGCCGGGTAATCCGCAACGGGCGGTTAGTTTCCCTTCCTTCCGCCAACTTAGTGCCGGGTGATTTGATCTTTTTGGAAGCTGGTGATCTGGTTCCTGCGGATTGTCGGTTGGTCCAGGCCGTTAACCTGAGTATGAATGAAGGCGTCCTGACTGGGGAAAGTACCACGGTGAAAAAAAAGACGGCCCCCCTCTCAGAAAAACGGGGCATCGCGGATCAAAACAATATGATCTTTAAATCCACTGGCGTTGCCCGGGGAAATGCCCACGCGCTGGTAGTTGCTACTGGCATGCAAACGGCCTTCGGGCAAATCGTTAAGCTGACCGGGGAGGCTAGCTCCGAAATCACACCACTAGAACAAAAACTCAATACTTTCAGTCACAAGCTGGTCTGGTTGACTTTAGTCATTGCCCTGATCATTATTGTTATTGGTTTGCTGCAGGGGCGACCGCTCTTTCTGATGATAGAAACGGCGATTGCCCTGGCCATTGCCGCTATACCGGAAGGCTTGCCCATCGTTGCTACGATTGCGCTTGCAAGAGGAATGTTACGGCTGGCAAAACATAATGCGGTAGTAAAAAAATTATCTGCCGTAGAAACGTTGGGAGAAACTCAAGTGATTTTTACTGATAAAACCGGTACGCTGACCGAAAATAAATTATTGCCGGATACGATAGCCTTTGATTTTGATCAGGCTTCCATTTCGTTTGATCAGCGAGGTATCGTTTGGGAAGACCAGAAAAAGAAATACCTGGAAGAAAATTATGCCTTTCGTCAATTACAAAAGGTAGCTGTCTTATGTAATAATGCATCTTTGGATTTGAAAGACGAAGCGGCCGCTACGGGAGATCCTCTTGAAATTGCATTGTTAAAACTAACTAACGGAGCATCAAACCTAGCAGACAATATCCGTCAGGCTTATCCACGTATAAGAGAAATACCCTTTGATAGCCAAACCAAAATGATGGGTACCTTACATAAAAACGGTGATCGCCCGGATTATCTGGTTTGTATCAAAGGTGCCCTGGAGGTGATATTGGCGGAAAGTGATTATGTGCTGACCAAAGACGGGCAACGGCGATTGGAAAACAAACCTGAATGGATCAGTAAGGCCAATGAACTTGCTGGTAAGGGTATCCGGGTTTTGGGTTTTGCCTACGCCGAGATCGATGCGCCCAGAGAATCCTTTTTTGAACACCTCGTTTTTATTGGTATTGTTGGTTTTCTGGATCCTCCGCGTGCCGGTGTGAAAGAAGCCATTGAGACTTGTCATCGAGCAGGGATAAAGGTCGTAATGCTTACGGGAGATCATCCGGAGACTGCCCGACATATTGCTTTAAAAACAGGTTTGACGGATATGGCGAATGTGTCAGTTATTCATGGGAAGCAAATGGATCAAATTGCCGATGCGAAGGAAGAAGAGAAAATCAAGTTGCTAAACACCAAGGTTTT
>CBDUIU010000778.1:0-2417 GCA_965367335.1 uncultured Saprospiraceae bacterium | reverse complement strand
AAAGCCGCACTCAATTCGTTCGCCACTTTTTGTAATCACGGCGCAAGCCTTGCCCTGGCCGTCATCTACAATCTCCTTTAGCTCAGTGTTCAGTCGAAGATCAATATGATTATCGAGAATATGTTTACCAACCATGGATGATTCTTCGTCCGGAAGTACCATGTTCCAGTATTTGTCTTCACGTACTAAAAAGGTCACCGGGATATTACGAGAGTGGAACATCTCTGCCATTTCAATTCCAATCAAGCCACCACCAACAATCACTGCACGGTTGAGACCGTCACTATGACGTTCCATAGCCTCAAGGTCCTGAAAGCTGTACATGCCATGTACACCGTCAAGGTCTTGTCCGGGCCAGCCAAATTTATTGGAGGCAGAGCCGGTGGCCAGAATAAGCTTGTCGTAGGAAATGGTGGTACCATCCGAAGTCTGCAACTGTTTTTCGGATGCATTAATTTTTTGAATATATGTACGTCGGAGCTGTATCCGGTTTTTTTCCCAGAACCAGTCTTCGTAAGGCTTGGTATCCTCAAAGCGCATGTGACCCATATAAATATACATGAGCGCAGTGCGAGAAAAAAAGTGATCGGTTTCAGCGGAAATAACGGTGATCTCGTGGTTACTCAGCTTACGAATAAACCGAGCGGCAGTGATCCCGCTGATCCCATTTCCAATAATAACTACTTTCATATAGCTTATCAAATGTTTATGAATATGCTCAAGATAGAAAATGCAAGCAAAAGACAATAGCAATAACGTTATTTAGCCCTAGAAAAGATTTAGGAAATGGCAAGTATTGGTGTCCGTGCGGGGACAATTGCCGTTTCGACGTCAGAATGTATTATTGCTGTCATTTTACACTAAAAAATATGTCTGCGGACAGACAAATATAATGAGGTCTTCTTTATCTTTGGGTATTCTGTCTTCAGATGGACAGATTCAACTAATATTATTTCGAATAAATTAAAAAATCGCAATGAAAAGAATTTTACTTTTTATGGCAGTTAGCTGTTTTTGGCTGATTTCGGCTAATGCTCAGGTCGAGCGGAAGGTGATGATTGAACAATTTACCAACGCTTCCTGTGGACCTTGCGCCGCTCAAAATCCAGCTTTTAATGCCTTACTTTCACCAAATGAAGACCGGGTGATCGCTTTAAAATATCAATGGTATTTCCCTGGATTTGACCCGATGAATGCACAAAACCCTACCGAGCCTGATACTCGAATTAGGTACTATGGTATCAGCGGCGTACCTACTGCAGTTATTGATGGAACAATCCCTAACAATACCTATGGAGGAGGACTTAGCAGTTTTCCCTATAACGGCGCACCTTCTGGCTATAACCAAGCTATTCTAGATTATGCTAAAGGGCGCATGACCAACATCGATATTGACCTTGATCATTCTATTAATGTGACCCTTGATACGATTTGGATTAATTGTACCGTGAAAAATTTGGGATCAACTGCCTTTACACCATCTGATGGTCGTTTACATATTGCGATCACAGAAGAACACATCGAATTTATTGCAGCTCCGGGCTCTAATGGTGAAAAAGAGTTTAGCCACGTCATGCGTAAGATGGTGCCGGATGTTTCGGGAACCAGCATTAGCTCTATCCCTGCTAATGATGAAATCAGTGTGAGTTTTGCTTACCCGATTCCAAGTTATATTTACGGATATGATGAGTTAGGTGTCGTCGCCTTTGTTCAAGATAATTCAACGAAAGAGATGTTTCAAGCGGCACGCAGTGTTAAAAAAGATCTACCTCCTGGCGGCAAGTATGTTAGAGCCGCTTTAGAAGACAGAACGAACACTTCAAAAACGCCTTGTGAGCAAACGGTGAATCCAAAGGTATTGGTGAGAAATAATTTCTCTACGGTACTGGATTCTTTTACGGTTTCTTATGTGTTAAATAATGCTGCGCCGGTTTCCAAAAGATGGAAAGGGACCTTAAGGCAAAATGAATTGGTGGTTGTCAATTTTGGTGATGTTGCTTTGCAGGACGAAGGCTCCTATGGCATTAGTTATAGTATCAGCGACTTTAATGATGATTCAAATATTATCAATATTGAACGTACAGCTAGCGTTACGGTACCTTCGGCCGTTAGCTCTCTCTCATCGGATGTGATTGGCAGTTCAGTGGCTTACGAATTTGAAAACGACCTTACTTCCACTTATCCTGCAAATTCTGTTGCAGATAATATTTTTAGTATCGCGAATACGTTCCGGCCAGTCGATGCCGGTGTTGTTAACTCAACCAGCCCCATAGGCGGCTATGGCCAATCGGACAAGGCGATGGTCCTGGATTTTTATAATTGGGATCCACAATCTACCGGTACACTCCAGGCTACGTTAACTTTGGCTAAAGTAGATTTGACTGGTTTTGATAAGGCTTTCTTCAAGATGGACCGTG
>CBDUIU010000777.1:0-2420 GCA_965367335.1 uncultured Saprospiraceae bacterium | reverse complement strand
CTCCGGCCCTGTATTAGAAAAAGCAGGTGACCTGGCCGGACTACTAACTAACCTGGAAGAAGGCGACGTATTGTTCATTGATGAAATCCATCGATTGAATAATGTTGTCGAGGAATACCTTTACTCTGCGATGGAGGATTACCGGATAGACATTATGATCGACAGCGGTCCCAATGCCCGGAGTATACAAATCGCTTTAAATCCATTTACCCTGGTAGGAGCGACTACCAGAATGGGCCTTTTAACCGCGCCGATGCGAGCCCGTTTTGGGATAAATTGTCACCTGGATTATTATGATGTGGAGACCTTGGTCAAAATCATAAAGCGGTCTGCTGGCATTATGGAAATCCCCATCAAGGATGCCGGAGCATTGGAGATCGCCCGTCGTAGCCGTGGCACGCCGAGAATTGCCAATGCCTTATTACGCAGAATCCGGGATTTTGCTCAAATCAAGGGTAATGGAACCATTGATCTGAAAATTTCCCGGTATGGTTTGGAAGCATTGAATGTAGATGATGGCGGGCTCGACGAGATGGATAATAAGATACTAGCTACCATCATTCATAAGTTTAAAGGAGGCCCCGTAGGGATTAGTACGATTGCTACTGCAGTGGGTGAAGAAGCCGGAACCATTGAAGAAGTCCACGAACCATTTTTGATCATGGAGGGCTATATTCAACGGACACAGCGAGGTCGGGAAGCCACCTTAAAAGCCTATGAACACCTGGGAGTTGTGCCTCCGTCTCAAACAGGTTCTTTATTTTAGTAAAAGCTACGCATATTCGTGCTATATTTAGCCTTCCCAGCCCCAAGCTTAGTCATATTTTTTTTTAAAATTAAATTTAAATCTGCGCAACTTTTTTTATAAAAAATAGGTAATAGGAAATATAGAGAACTCGGAGCCTTCCATTCCAGTTTTTCTCGATGAAACACTATTTCCTGACACTAGTAAGCCTTTAACACCATGAATTTAGAAAAAGACAAAACTTACACCCTTGTTAACCAGCATGCTAACTCTAGCATTACCATCAAATTTTCCAACCAATCAGAAAATTGGTTTTCCGGAAAAGTGAATACGATTGCCTTATCACAGGAATTAAAAGTACTTTTTGAGGATATTGAACGCAGTATACAGAATAGCGATTTCCAGCAAGTAAAAGCTTTGGAAAATAAGTTGCATAGCCAAGCTTTTACCATCAAAGAAACTAACGAAACAATAAAAGATCTTCAGTTGGTTGGCTTAAAAACCGTTTATTTTAAGTTAAACGGCGGTGAGTAATTTTTGAACTAACTGTAAAGAATTAAAGGCCCGAACAAGTTACTGTTCGGGCCTTTTTTATGTACCTACAATTTTTATTAGTACTTATATCAGTTGAAAACTATTTTACAAAACGGGTACTTACCTCTCCTTTTTCCGATTGAATGTGTATAAAATACATCCCCTCTGGCAACAAGTCTACTGCCAGTACAAGATTATTTTCTCCTTTAACTAACTGTACTTTTCTATGTTGAACCAATTGCCCATTCAGATTGATGATCTGCAATTCCGCGTGATTAGCAACCGGACTAGCCACCTTAACAGTTAATTCGGATTGAACCGGGTTTGGATAAAGCGTCAGTGCTGACAAAGCTGTTTCAGAAGGATCGTTAGTACTGGTGGTTAGGATCCGATATGGCGCATTACCAGTCATGGTCAGATCATCTCCATCCAGGTTGATGCGCATTGTTAATGAGCTGGTACAACCATCAGCAGTGATAATCGTCAGAGTAATATCATACTGACCTTCAGCAGCATACGTATGGACAGGGAATGGATCACCCGTTACGACAGTACCATCACCAAAGTCTACTTCAACTTCAGCAGTATTTGCGGCAGAGAGATTAAAAATGGCTACAGTAAGCGTATTGATATCAATCAAGGGTAGAAACAGTGCTTGGCACTCTGAATCATAAACGGCACCATCACTAACAAAAACAAGGTTAGCAAAAGTACTTAAACAGGAGTCACTACTAATCGTAAGTGTAATAATGTAAAAGCCATCTTCAGCATAAACATGGGACGGATGCTGTGCCGAGCTGGTGCTGCCATCTCCAAAGTCCCAAAGATAGCGAGTAGTTCCGTCCGTCAGCGACTGATCAACGAAATAGAATTGATGATAATTCAGCGAATCCTGGTTAAAAGAGAATAAGGCCTGGCAATTCGGCACTGTTACTACACCTCCGCCACCAATACAAATATGTTGGGTGGTGGTAGTCACACAGGAATCGCTGTAAACCACCGTTAGGGTGATATCGTAAATCCCACCGGTGGCATAGGTGTGGGTTGGCATGGGGTCCGTACTACTCGTTCCATCACCAAAATCCCATTGGTAGGTAAGAATATTAATATTGGGGGCATAAGGGTTGGCTTCAAATGTGAT
>CBDUIU010000776.1:0-2421 GCA_965367335.1 uncultured Saprospiraceae bacterium | reverse complement strand
ATTCTACTAACAACACTAATCCTTTCAGATAGCTTCCTTCACGATGGAATAAACTCACCGGATGGTCCGGCGGTTGAGAGACGCGGTATAAAACCCGAACCTGTCTCCCTGCTTCAATTGCAGCTGCAACTATCGTGTTATAAAACAATCGATCGTCCACAACCTGAGAACAAGAAAAAGTAAAAAGCATGCCACCGGGAGCAATTTGTTGCATCGCTAAGGCATTCAGTCGTTTGTAAGCCTGTACTGCTTTGTGGCGTTTGTTCAGGCTTTTAGCGAAGGCCGGGGGATCAACGACCATTAAGTCATAAACCACTTCATTAGCTTTTAGGTATTTCATAACATCAGCTGTGATTGACTGGTGTTCACCAGTAGAAGAACGATTGAGTTCAACGTTTTCATCTGCCAGGTCAGTAGCTTTAGCGGAGATGTCAACGGTGTGGACCAGCTTTGCACCACCAGCTAAAGCGTAGACAGAAAAACCACCTGTGTAACCAAAAGCATTGAGTACGGATTTACCTTTAGAGTAAGTTTGGACTAGAGCGCGGTTGTTTCTTTGATCCAGGAAAAATCCAGTTTTTTGCCCTGCCTCCCAATCCACCTTAAACCAATGTCCATTTTCTCTAACCACCGCTTCTCCTTCCTCTCCCAGCAAATAATCATCAATCATTTCGCTTGCGTATTGCTTTGGTAAAGTACCAGAACTTTTATCGTAAATGGAGTGGAGTTTATCTTTATAGATTTTTTGTAATGCAGCAGCGATGGCTTGTCTTTCCCGGTGCATACCAATTGAATGACATTGGATGACTGCAGTAGAGCCATACATGTCAATGATTAACCCGGAGAGACCGTCCCCTTCTCCATGCACTAGCCGATAACAATTGGTCGCACGATTTTCCACCAGGTTAACGGCCTGTCTGGCAGCCAGTGCACTTTTCAATCGTTTTTCCCAAAAGGCAGCATTCTGCTCTTCTCCATCAAATGTTAGCAGACGCACCGTTATTGATCCCTGATGGTAGTGGCCACTGCCCAAATAGCGTTCCTGAGCATCTAGTACTTCTACCCAGTCACCGTCTACCGGGTCACCTTCCATACGTTTTATAGCTCCTGAGAATACCCACGGGTGAAAACGGCGAACGGCTTCGTCCTTACCTTTTTTTAAAATTATTTTTGCCAAAATGTTCAACTTTAGGCGGTAAAGATACACAAGCCCTTGCAATGAGGGCAATAAAAAACGTCGAAGGATTTTCCAACGACGTTTTACGTAGGTATTTGTTATACCTATCAATATGAGAAAGAGCTATTATTTCTATTTTTTATATTTTTCTTCTGCAGCAAATTCCAAATCTTTCATAAAATCCTTGGCTCCTTTAAACCCTTTAGAGATCATTATACGCTTTTGTTGTTCATCCATAAAGACAATTGAAGGATAAGACATTTTTCCATCTAATAAAGAATAGGCCAAAGTATGTACTCCTCTTCTTCCCTGGTTCACGAATTTAAACTCATGGTCCTTATAAACAATCGTTTCTTTTTGTTCTGCATTAAATTTAACAGGATAAAAGTTTTTGTTCATATAAGCAGCTACTTTAGGATCATCAAAAGTCGCTTTGTCCATCTTTTTGCACCATCCACACCAATTGGTGTATAGGTCAATTACTAACTTTCTGGGCTCCTTTTCATTAGCTTTGATGGCTTCATCCCAGGTATACCATTTAACAGTTTCTTTAGCAGTTTCAACAGGAGTAGCGGCAGGTGAAAAAGCAGAAAACGTGAAAAAGCCAGCAATAGCCAGTAAAGCTGGTAAAAAAGCAAATTTGAGTACTTGATTGATATTTTTCTTCATTGGTATTGATTATAATTTATCGAATTACAGTTTTTTATATTCAAGTTCTGTGCTAAATTACTAACTTTTACGGCTCCAGGTGGTTATGTTTCTGATTTTAGGAAAATTTTAAACTTTTGTTGTCATTTTCAAGACATGAATAAAAAGCATAAAATTGTTATTGCGGTTGGTGGTTCCAGTGGCTCCATTTACGCAAAAGTGTTATTTGATCGGCTCACACAATTACAGCCACAATTGGAGACCGTAGGTGTCGTTATGAGTGATAATGCCAAATACAACTGGGAACTCGAATTGAAGCACCGCGATTTTGAACAGTATCCTTTTGACTTTTATGATAAGAACAATTTTATGGCGCCCTTTGCCTCAGGATCCGCTAAATATGGTACGATGATCGTCTGTCCATGTAGTATGGGCTTATTGGGAAGAATCGCTACAGGTATCTCTAACGATCTAACTACCCGTGCAGCTGATGTGATACTCAAAGAGCGCCGCCGACTCATTTTAGTGATCCGGGATACACCACTTAGTCTTATCCATATTAATAATATGAAAACAGTTACTGAAGCAGGAGGAAT
>CBDUIU010000775.1:0-2425 GCA_965367335.1 uncultured Saprospiraceae bacterium | reverse complement strand
TTTTGCCCCGTGAAGGAAATGACAGTGCTGAAGGCCGTAGCGCAAATCGTCGCACGGAGATTATCATAATGCCACAACTAGATCAATTTTTCAACTTGTTGGAGAGTCCGGATTTAGCGAATTAATGCTAGATGCTATTTAAAAAAGCCCTTAACTGCAAAATGATATGAAAAAGGAATAACGCTTGGTGTTATTCCTTTTTCATTACGGAAAACGATTTAAATATTTAGCGTTGTAGTTACTATTTCTTTAGAAAAGGCAAGTGACGGAAAATAGCTTGTTGATAATTTCGTCAAAATACATATCCTAGAAAACCAATAATTTTCTCCGTGACAAAAACTACCTTTGCGACTTACAAAACCTACACATTTGTCAAACGACACTGCCATAACTGACTCCGATAAACCGTCCTTACTTAGCTGGGGTTTACTGATCTTACTCAGTTTAACCTGGGGCAGTTCCTATATTTTGATCAAAAAGGGTCTAATCGCTTATGAGCCGACACAAATGGCCTCTTTGCGAATCAGTATTACGGCGATGGCCCTGGTGCCTTTTATGTTAATGTATTGGCGTCGAATCAATTGGAATCAATGGAAAAGCATTTTGATTGTTGCAATGGCGGGAAGTGGCTTTCCTTCTTTTTTGTTTGCGGTTGCACAAACACATCTGGATAGCTCCACTACTGGTGTCTTGAGTTCCTTGTCTCCACTATTTACCTTATTTCTGGGCGTGCTCTTTTTTAAGGTTCCTTTTATTTGGTCAAAAGTTATTGGCGTATTGATCGGTTTAGTGGGAGCACTCAGCTTGATCCTCTTCGGAGAATCTACTAGTTCTTCCGGGGGGCTTTTCTATGGGGGGCTGGTTATGGCGGCCACTTTATTATATGCGCTTAGTGCAAATACGGTAAAAGCTGAATTCCAAACGATGCATCCCCTGGAGCTGAGTGCAGCTACCTTCTTAATGATCGGCCCGCCTGCTGTCATATATTTATTTACTACAGATTTTATGAGTACCCTACAAAACCATCCACAGGGTTGGACTTCCTTGGGGTATATTTCCATATTAGCATTAGTGGGTACTTTTGCCGCTTCTGTATTATTTTTTAAATTGGTACAACTGACGAATGCCGTTTTTGCTTCTATGGTCAGTTACTTTATCCCGATGATTGCGCTCGGGTGGGGAGTGCTGGATGGAGAAGCAATTACAGTGATGCATCTTTTGGGAATGGTGTTAATTTTGGCAGGTGTGTACGTAGCACAGCGTCCCAGATAAGGTGTCGTCTTCAAAATCCTAAGCAATGAGAATACCAGGACTCTATATTACTTCCAGTGATCTCCATGGCCGAGGTGTCTTTACGGGTGTTGACATTCCTATGGATAGCCTGATTGAGATATGCCCGGTCTTAGTCCTGCCGGCAAAAGATATGGACGCCATAAAGGGGACGATGTTATATAATTATTATTTTGAATGGGGAGAAGCCAATGATCAACCTGCAATTGCCTTGGGCCACGGATCAATTTATAATCATAGCTATAAACCCAATGCTCGTTACCTGGCCGACCTGGAACAAGAGACCCTCAGTTTTTATGCTATCCGGAATATTTTAGCCGGAGAAGAAATTACCGTAAACTATTTAGGTTTGCCAGGTGAAAGAGGAAATGTATGGTTTGAAAATACTGTTGATAGCTAAAGGTTATTGAACAATAAATTTTCGGTAGAGAACGTCATCTCCCATTTTTAGTTTTAACAAATAAGTTCCTTTTGCTGACAAACGAAAATCAAAAGCTTGCAATGTTTTACCAGAACGAAAGTCGACCTGTTTCTCCAATTGCTGTTGGCCGAGCAAATTGTAGATACTCATGCCAATCTTTCTTTGAGGTCTTCCTTCTAAGGATAAGAAAAACTGCCCATTATTAGGGTTCGGGTAAAGAATTAATTGGGAAACGGATGAAGGCGTGTGAGTATTCGTGCTTAAAACTGTTACGGAAATAAGCTGTTGAATAGTGTCATTGCCACAGGCGTTAAAAGCTACTAAGGAGACTGTATAATCTCCCGTGCTGATGTATTCATGACTCGGGTCAGACTCAGTGCTGCTTTCTCCATCGCCAAAAGACCAGAGAAGGCTGTCAGCGTCAATAGCTTGTTGAAGGAACTGATAGAGGCCCATTGAGTCACCGGTGAAAGTGAAATCTGCTACAGGTTTGTTGAGTACGGTAATGTATTGTTGCCAGTTAATAGTGTCCGCCCCGATAGAATTACTAACAATCAATTGGACGTCATAATTTCCCGGAGTGTTATAAGTCACTAAAGGGTTTTCATCCGTAGAACTAGCTGGAAGACCACCTTCAAATAACCAGTCCCGGTTAATTACTTGCCCACCAGAGATGTCACTGAACTGCACTTCAAATAAAGGACAGCCACTTTG
>CBDUIU010000774.1:0-2430 GCA_965367335.1 uncultured Saprospiraceae bacterium | reverse complement strand
AACCGGCCCCAACAGCTCGTCGGTACGTACTTTATCATAAAAACTGTTCACTAAGTACTCAATATCTTCCAGCGACTCTATTCTACCGCTCATCAGAAACGTATTTTAATTAATTCAAGTAGTTATGCTAAAATAGAGTAAAATTGCTCTTGGTTAGCAAGTCTCAGTCCCTATCCTCTATACACTCTACTCTCTACAACGCAAGTGAAAACTTGCGTTAGTTATTGATGCAAGATACTATTATTTTTATTTCGGACAAAATTGTCTTAAATAAAATTAGCCTGATCCGATTTTTTATCCATTCTTATGGAAATTTTAAATTCAAATTCCTAAAATTTAATCATCTCTTAACCAAAGGTATGCGGTAATCTTCTCCAAATTACCTTTACTTTTGTTTTTTGGCGGTGTAGCCCTTAATTTGGTAACTAACAGGAACGAAAACCATGGCAAATAAAATCTACGAAGAACGACAACGGTATCATGACAGAACCGTGATAATCCTCTTATCCGCGGCCATTTTGGGCCTCCTCTATGGAGCGGCCTCTTATTTTTGGCGGTCAGATATTACTCTCCTGTACAGCCTTGTTTGCCTCGCTTTGGCCGGGGGGTTGGGCTATGCGCTGTGGTGGTTGACGCAGCTTCGTTACAAACTGACCATTACGGATAAGAATGTTAAGTTCAAATTAAAACCCCTAACAGGAGGTTCCCGGAAAATTTCCTGGGATGAAATCGCTTCCTGCACTTTAGTCAAGACCCCGGATGTAGCCAAATGGCACGGTTCAAATCTGCCGCATCCGGGAGAAAAGATCTACTCCCTTGACGGCCGCAACGGATTGATGATCGTTACCAAGGATGGTCAGCGGTATTTTATTGGTTGTCAGAATATTGAAGACTTACGCGAAGCGCTTAGTAAAGAAGCTGACATCTGGAAAGTGGAAGACTGAGTGCGCATTGATCACTGACTCTTTAACTTAAAGTATTGGGGAAGGACTAAGACTGGCTTTCATCAGGCCCAGCATATCTCTGACAATTTCAGGATATTGATCGGCCACATGGTGGCTTTCGGTAATATCCTCATCCTTACTGCAAAGCTCTACCGGAGCCTCGTAAAAGTATTGATGTAAATTCAGCCCTACTGCTTTCCATTTACCTTTTCTCATAGCTTGCTTCCCTCCTTTTTCGTAAAATTTCCAATACAAGTGATGATGGTTAGTCTGTGCTTCCCGCAGCAAAGTGGTTTGAGGTAGGCGTAAACCACTTTGCGTCATGTATAAAAGATTGATATTTATCTGACAAGATCTTTCATAGAATTTGGATTTATTTAAGACAGGTTTTACTTTCAGGCTCAATCATTGGAAATATGGCAAAACAACCACCGGAGCCCAAACAACAGCCTGCTGTAATTATGTTAGGGTGCTTCGATACCAAAGGTGAAGATTTTAAATATCTGTATACTTGTTTATCAAATCTGGGAGCAACAATAATTAGCATCAATACCGGGGTGCAGGATACTCTTGTGGATTTTCCGATAACGATTAGCGCTGAACAGGTGGCCGGTGCTGCCAATTGTAGCCTGGAAAGCCTGCGGAAAAAAGCCGATCGAAACCTGGTGGTAGAAAAAATGGGGCAGGGGGCAGCTGCGATCATTGCCGATCTGGTGGCTCAGGGCCGGGTCAAAGGAGCTATCGGGATGGGGGTTTAATAGATCTTCAACAATATATTGGAAATAAATCGCAACACCGAGAGGAAGGCAAAGAATTAGCGCTAAGTAATAAAGATAGTTTCCTAAGATTCTGCTAATTTCTTTATATTGCATCATTAAAACAAGTGATAAAGTTCTTCAATGGATTTAGGTTTAGACATTATGATCACCGTATCGTTCGGGGACAGGATTCGATTTCCTCTTCCAATCATCACCTGTCCTTTATTTTCAATAACAGCAATAAGCAAATCTTTAGGCAAAAGGGCTCCTAGATCAGATAGAGGAATACCGATAAGTTTAGATTCAGGAGATACTTTGATCTCAAATACTTTCGCTTGATCATCACATAAAGAGGCAATTGAGAGCACGGTATCTTCATGAATAATGGAGCTGATACGATTGCCGATATTGATTTTCGTCGATATGGAAAAATTGATATCGAGTTGCCTTAGAATTGAGGAAAGTTTTATATCTGAAAGAAGGGTGATAATTTTTTTAGCGCCTGCTTGTTTTCCAAGGGCCGCTAATAAAAAGTTAGTTTCATCACTTTTTGTACATGCTATATAAGCATCATCAGTATCAATTTTTTCGGCCTTTAAATAGTCAAGATCAGTACCATCATGATTTAGAATAATAGTGGTATCAAAAATATCTGCCAATACTCTGCATTTTTCTTCATCTTTTTCGATGATTTTTACTTGGATGTGTTCCCCTTCTAATATTTTTGC
>CBDUIU010000773.1:0-2433 GCA_965367335.1 uncultured Saprospiraceae bacterium | reverse complement strand
GGTGGTATTATTTAGACCGTACCCAATCTACTATTCCCAGCTCACAAATTGATCTGTATAGCGAACAACAAGGAACTCGCTTTGAGCCTCGCGAAGATCATAAAGGTAATGTGGCCAGGTCCATGTTTTATTTTTATACCATTTATCGTGCAGAGGCTGATGCAGCGGATCCTACCTTTTTTGCACAACAACGGGAAACCCTTTGTGAATGGCACTATGCGGATCCTGTTGATGAAATAGAATGGAATCGGACCCAGCAGATTGCACCGTATCAGGATGATAAGGCAAATCCATTCGTGCTGGATTGTACTTTGCCAGCTAGAACCTATTGTAGTGACATAAGTTTGGAGTGTACAGTTACGAGTGCAAATCAGCCTATTATTTCACCGGTACAAGCGATGCAAGTACAGCCTAATCCGTTTGATCGGGAGGTGCAGTTTCGTTATCAATTGGTGGAGCCAGCAACCGTTTTCTTACGTTTTTTCAATGCAAATGGGCAGGTGTTAGGTGAATTGGACTTGGGGGAGCAGTTAGCAGGTGAGCAAATGGTAAACTGGTGGCTATCCATGGATTTAGCCCGGGGGGCTTACTTTTACCAAATCTTGTTTACCAATCGAAAAGGAGCGTTTTTCCAAAAGAGTGGCATCTTAATCAAAGCAGAGTAGAGCTAGGGTAAATTGTTATACAGCTATTTGGAGAATACGGGATTAAGGTCCAATACGCGTAAGCGCCATTTCTTACCCATTTTATGCTTTTTTTGTCTAAAAATTAACCGTAACGCTGTTCCTAGTCCAATAGCGACTGCAGGGACTGCCCAGGATTTGGTAGATAAATCATCCTCCGGTTCATCAGACACCAGGCTTCCTATTATGGAAAATCCGCCCCAGGCGGCCGCAAAGGTGAACAGGGAATAGCTAATTCCTTTGGACCAACCATTGTTTTTGTATGTTTTAATGATGGCAATATCTTCTAAGCGAACTACGCGGTAAGTAAATAATACAAAGCCTTCTTCCACTTTGATGTCCTGGATAGTTTCTGTGAAAAAATACTTAGGATCCTCTTTTAAACTAAAAGTGAACTCTTGACCAATAAAAAATTTATCGGTTTTGGTACTATTCGTTTTTTCTAATTGTAGAACTTTCTGAGCATTTACCGGCGTCAGAAAAAAGAGGATATAGATAAGGCAGGCGAATCGCATAGGGATGAATTAAGAATTGATAACCTTACAACAAAAGACAGTAACCTTAATAAAAGGGTTTGGTGAACTATTGTGTTTTTTACAATAAGCTAATCCTGCTTTATGCTGGTAGCTCTTTTTTTTAACCACTTGGCCATTAAGCCTTGCATCGCTCTGTGAATGGTGGAAAAGGGTAGCGGTTCGTTGGCCATATAAATGACCATAAAAGCATATTGAGGCTCAGTTTCACCTAAATGTTCGTAGAGCATATTTTTGTTTAGCCGGTAAGCTTCCCGAATACGTCGGCGAAGTGGATTACGATCACTAGCCTTACGAAATTTTCGTTTAGGAACGCTAAGGGAAAATTGCACTGGGTACTCGCTGAGTGTCTTTTTTACTGGCATCCAAACTAGCCTTAGCGGATATAGTTTGACTGACTGTCCTTCAGTAAAAAGACGAGAAAGGATGTTATGGTTTTTAAGGCGTTCACCTCTGCTAAAAGTATGACGAGGGGACATATATTGAGCTTAAGGATACCAAATAAAAAGTCGTTAATTGGAAGACAAAGATATTCCAATTAACGACTTTTGTAGTTTATTTGGCTAAATGAGTAGCGTAGAAACTAGCCTACTTCACGTGCTTTTCGTCAGAAACGGATAATTTATGACGACCTCTAGCACGACGGCGAGCCAATATTTTACGACCATTCTTACTGCTCATGCGTGAGCGAAAACCGTGTTTGTTAGCACGTTTTCTCCTTGAAGGTTGATAAGTTCTTTTCATCTTGTTCAACTTTTATCTTATACACCTGACGGTGAAAATTATTTATTTCGAAAAGGAATCAAAAAAAGTAATCTTTCGAATCGGAGGGCAAAGGTAAGTTGATTTCGGGAATTAGACAAGAAAAAGTTAGAATAATTCAATGAAATCCAAGCTTGGGTATGGTATCTGAGGCACTTCACCCTCAGAGGTGAATTGATAAGTGTTTTTTTTAAAACTCCTTTAATATTGATAATTTACTGTTCTTCCCCCGTGGCTACCGGCCGCTGCTCATCAGTAATCCATTCACTCCAGGATCCAGGATAGAGAAAGGCGTCTCCTAGTCCTGCATGTTTTAAAGATAAAATATTATGGCAAGCCGTTACACCGCTTCCGCAGTAAAAAATAGGGGTATGGTCGGTGTTAGTGATGTTATCAAAACGAGTTTTCAATTGATTGGCTGATAACCAGCTACCCTGGGGATTTAGGTTATCTGA
>CBDUIU010000772.1:0-2436 GCA_965367335.1 uncultured Saprospiraceae bacterium | reverse complement strand
GACGAACCCGTTGCCGGGTAATTTGCATGAGTCCAAACTTACTAAGGGGCAAGATGGTATGCTGCGCTCGGTCCTTTTTCATATAATCCCGCATATTCTTGAGCAAGACCCTTTTGTGCTCAGGTACACGCATATCAATAAAGTCAATGATAATAATACCTCCGATATCCCTAAGTCTCAATTGGCGAGCTATTTCTTCAGCAGATTCCAGGTTTACAGCTAGTACAGCTTCTGCCTGGTTGGCGCTACCTACCTTGTGTCCGCTATTGACGTCCACTACATGCATAGCTTCCGTGTGTTCGATCACAAGATAGGCCCCACTTGGCATAGTTGCAGTTTTGCCAAAGGAGGACTTTATTTGGCGGGAAACGCCATAGGCGTCGAAAATAGGTTTTCCTGAACGGTGGTGTTTCACGATTTTTACTAAATCCGGAGCAATAGAGGCCATGAAGTTTTTGACATTATAAAATAACTCTTTATCATTGACGACTATCTTATTGAAGGAATCCTCAAGGATATCTCTTAAGATACTGGAGGCTTTATCGAGTTCACTCAGAAGTTTGATGGGAGGCTTCGCTTTAACCAACTGCTGGTGCACCTGTTGCCATTTGCTCATCATCATCATGAGTTCCTCGTGGAGGTCAGCAACTTTTTTGCCTTCTGCGGCAGTACGAACGATCAATCCGAAATTTTTAGGGCGAATGCTCTCCACCAATACTCTTAACCTTTTCCGTTCATCTGCATTCGCAATTTTTTTGGAAACGGCTACTATTTCTGTAAAGGGTGTCAGTACCAAAAATCGCCCGGGTATTGTGATTTCGCAACTGAGACGGGGACCTTTGGTGGAAATAGGTTCTTTCAGTACCTGGACCAGTATAGGCTGCTTTTTTTGCATGACCTGATCCACTTTTCCCGTTTTGATGATATCGGGCTCGATCTTAAAGTTTTCAAGTTTGTGGTTAGTGATCGTCCCATTGATCGTGCCTTCTGTATATTTCAATAAAGAACGCAGCTTTGGGCCAAGGTCTGTATAATGCAGGAATGCATCTTTTTTATGGCCAATATCTACAAAGGCAGCATTGAGACCAGGCATCAGTTTTCTGATGCGGCCTAAAAAAATATCTCCGACAGTGAAATTTGTATTCGTCTTTTGATAGTGAATTTCTACCAATTTGGAATCTTCTAATAAGGCAATCTCAACTTCTGTAGGAGTAGAATTAATAATAAGTTCTTTTTCCACTATGTCTTTCCTGTTTACCGGCTATGGTAAGAAACAGCGCTTTATAACAAAAAAAGCAGCTCCATTGGATGCATTTGGAAAAGATGAAATTATCTTAAGAAAAGACTTTTAAGCTTTTGATACAAGGCAAAACAGGATTACACTCATCGCATTACACAATGGGTATAATCCTTAAAATACATCAATAAAAGTGATTGCTAACATTATAAACAGCTAGGTATCAAAATCACGAATGACAAAAGCGCCTTTTCGTAAAAGAATAACCGGAAATTCAATATTGCCGGTTGTATTCCCCTTTTTCCGTGGAGATGCCCATAAGGACGCTAAATACTCCAAAGCCAAAGGTGATTACCTATCTGTTTTTCTTCTTATGGCGATTTTTACGTAGCCTTTTTTTACGTTTATGAGTCGCAATCTTATGTCGTTTACGTTTTTTTCCGCAAGGCATAATTTAATTTCTTTTTTACTTACCGTAGCAAGCAGGTTTTAAAATCTTAATTTCTTTGTCTAAAGAATAGGTAAAAGTCTAAACTTTAGTTTGAATTACATTTTTTATCATAGAGCGCCGCATTTTGTTCATCACCTGAACCCTTATAAGCCTGAGCCAGCAGGCAGAAAGCTTTTAAGTTTTGCGGATCTAAGGATATCGCTTTTTGCAATCTTTCAATTGCTTTATCAAATTGGGCGGTCTGAATAGCAAAGCGCCCAAGGGTAGTCAGAACCAGAACATTTTCAGGCTCTTTTTGGTTTAAATCTCTAAGCATTAAAATTCCTTTCATCGGATTATCCGGTGGCGGGTTCTCTGCGTAACAAATTGCGAGGTTAACTTTATGAACTGAATTGGAAGGATTGATAGATATTGCATTTTCAAATGCCTGCACTGCTCTTCCAATACAAAATGCCCTTACTTTTTCTTCTTTGGCCCTTTGGGCACCAATAGCATAAGTTGTCCCAGTTATTCCCCAGGCTTCTTCAGTATTTATTAACTCAGCAACACTTTCGGAATAGTATCCAGCAATGGCTTCCTGACGAAGTTGATACCATTCACCAGACAATTTTTTCAGCAATTCTACTTTTACTTTCTGGTCCGTTATGGTGTCAAGTTGCTGTGCTAATAATATTAAACGGTTTGACTCCGGTAAAACTGCTTGCGCTTCCTTTAGCAAGGCACTTATGTCAGTTTGTTCTGCTGTTAA
>CBDUIU010000771.1:0-2452 GCA_965367335.1 uncultured Saprospiraceae bacterium | reverse complement strand
GATAAACTCCCAACGGAAATCCCAGTTTGATATCTTTTTTGAAGTCCATTTTCCCTCGGTAAATTTTGCTAGGTATAATTGAGTCAGGCCAGCCTTGTCGTATTTTACATAGCCGATAATAGGTTCATTGTCTTTGGTTAGCATTAGCTTAAAACGGCTGTTGTGCATTCCGCCTTTTGTTGGGGTATCGTCCACCAATACTTTTTCATCGTTAGGCCGAAAGGGTAATGTTACTGGCTCGCCTGCCGCATTCTTCCAGTTTTTAAGATCGGGAGTTGTTGCATAACAGATATGATGACTGGTTTCAACCTTTGGCGTCCATCTCCACATCCAAACAAAGTGAAAGTCGCTGTCAGCTCCTTTGACCCAATGGTGGTAGGCTGCACGATCATCACTCGCTTCTATTCCTTCAAACAAGGGTTGTTCAAGATAACGTTCCCATTTCATTTCTTCAGGCTTAAACCGGTTGATCAGTATATTGCCATTCCCACAGGTTCCTGCTCTGTATGAAAACAATAGACTGCCTGATTTGTTATGAAAAAAATTAGGGTAAGTTACGCTGTCCTCATCTACGCCAAGCATCTTATTAATTTCAACGATACTGTTTACATCATAGGGTTTCATGCTGCGAAAATATGCCAGAGGATGGACGTGTTGATTCCCACTAACGTGAATATATCCCTTTTCATCAATGCCTAATCGAACAGCATTGTGGGAATCCCACATAAGTTTGTTAGGTAAGGTTTTTTTTACCCATTTATCATTCCCAATCTTTCTGGAAGCTACCGTCATCATTCTGTCTCTATCATAATAGGCAACAAACTGTTTATCTCCCACCGTTTCAAGATCAAACCCGACGCCATTAGCTGCCCATACCGAGTCGAGTTCTAATTTTTCAATGATTACAGGTTTTTGCCATTCCGTCTTTCCAATTGATTGGCTCTTTGATTCCTCAGGGTCAGTTGTACATGACCCCAATAAAACGATCAACATAAGGAAGGCTAAATTGAAAAGAAAAAAAGATCTCTCTTTTTGTTTCATAAGGTTATTGACTGTCAAATTAATTAAACTTGGAAACCCACTTCTTTAGAAGAGGGTTATTTGGGAAATTACGAATCAGAGTTGTTTTATGTTCAGGAGGAGACCTTCAAAATTAATTTTGATTTTTTGTATTAACATCCTGTACTGTACTATGCTGTCCATAACCAATCCTTCAAGCTCAGATCCGTTATCAACCGGTCCAGGGATGTCCACTTTTTTAAGAATGGTATATACATCAAGAACACCTCTGTTACTTTAGATTGTCGAATTAAAATTTACGAATACTTAAAGCCTCTTGATTGATTCGTTTACTAAAGTTTTTTTACAGGATAGTACAGCACAGGATAGCTTTCACAATAAAAAAGCTCACTTTCAATTTGTTATTATCGAGCTTTTAATGTAGTAATTGAAATACAATTCATAATATGATCAAGAAGTTGGTTTTTGTTCTTTTAATTTCAACTTCATTAGGTTGTTTAAAAGAAAGAAATCGTACACTCTTATTCGTAGGAAGTTTTACAGATAAGCAACCCGATATAGGCATAAAAGTCTATGATTTCAATAATGATACAGGTGAGTTAGACTTAACATTTGAATCAGATAGTCTTGTTAATTCTTCCTTTTTACGTTTATCACCAAATGGTAAATACCTTTTTTCCGTGATTGAAAGCCAAATGTCTTATCCTGGTAAAGTAGCTGCCTTTAGGATCGACTCGCTTCACGGAAAAATTTTATTGCTGAATATGCAAGATTGCGGTGGTAGAAATCCGGTGCATTTAGAGTTAGATAAAACCGGGCGATACCTCATCAATTCCAACTATACCGATCCTGGACTTACCATTTTTAACATCAATTCTGATGGTAGTCTGAATAATTATTCGCAAGCAATGACTTTTCAAGGCAGCAGTATCATTAAAGAAAGACAGGAAAGCGCTCATTTACATTCTTCTAACTTTTCGCCTGACGGAAATTACCTGTTTGCTCAAGACTTAGGTGCAGACAAAATCCGTAAGTTTAAAGTAGACAAAAATAAAGACGGTGTTTTAACATTACAAGAAGAAGTATCAATTGATATGAAACCGGGAAGCGGACCTAGACATTTTACATTTCATCCCAACGGAACTTATGCCTATGGTGTTGCTGAGTTAAGCGGTAAGGTGACAGCATACCATTTCATCAATGGCAGTCTGCAATTTTTAGAGGACTATCAAGCCTATAGTAAAAGGCAAGATATTTATCGGTCGGCAGATATTCATATCTCCCCAGATGGCAAATTTCTTTACGCTTCCAACCGGGGACCTAAAGAGAATAGCATTGTAATTTACGCGATAAATCTTAAGGATGGAAAATTAGAACTTGTTGGCCATGAATCCACTTATGGCGAGCATCCAAGAAATTTCGTTATTGATCC
>CBDUIU010000770.1:0-2465 GCA_965367335.1 uncultured Saprospiraceae bacterium | reverse complement strand
GAGGTGGTCAATTACCTCGAGCAATTGGTTGGGCACCCCAATACTTCTTTTGACCATCAAATTCAATCCGCCTTGACGACTTTAAAAAATAACAATTAAATCACGCAAAATGAACACCCCTGTCATAAAAACCAAAAATTCAACCGTCCTCGACCTGGATTATCTATTACTAATGGCCGATCAGTCTGTCCAAAGTGGCAATTTCTCAGCAGCCATCAATACTTACTACGGTATACTTTACCAATCCCCTAACAATGCACCGGCATCCAATGGTATTGGCTGGCTATGCTTACACATCTATAAAGACCTGGAGAAAGCTGAGCAATTCTTTCAAGCTGCACTCGATTGTGACCCCGAATATGCACCCACCTATGCGAATTATGCCCTCCTACTCAGTCAGCAAGAAGACTATGAAACACTAAACAACCTCCTGAGTACAGCGCTAACGATTAAGGGAACAGATAAAGCACAGCTATACCTGGAACTGGGAATTATGAAAGAAAAACAACTCGCCTTCGATGAGGCGATCGCTGCTTACAAACAGGCTATTCGCCATTCCCTCGACCTGGAGCACACCTATGTTTTGCAAGATGCGATCGAACGGTGTACGGTAAAAATAGAGGTATTAGAATAACTTGATCTTTAAGGCGGTCAAATCTGTTGCTGGTCCATTAAACTTTTTCCTACCTTTGCCCCATGCAAAGCATCGACATCCGAACTGTAAATGTCACCCAATATAGAACGCCGTTACGTGAAGGCGGCTCACTTCCCGCTATCGTCCAGGCCGATGATGACTTTTTGTATGTCCTCAAGTTTCGTGGAGCCGGTCAGGGAAAAAAGGCACTGATTGCGGAATTGATTGGCGGAGAATTAGCCCGGGCGATGGGTTTAAAAGTACCCGAATTGGTTTTTATGGAATTGGATGACTCTTTTAGTAAAACTGAACCAGATGAAGAGATCCAGGACTTACTGAAGTTTAGTGTTGGCTTGAACCTGGGATTGCACTTTTTGTCAGGAGCCATTACTTATGATCCGCTGGTATCCATTGCGGATCCGATGTCAGCTTCGAAAGTGGTGCTCCTGGATAGCATGATCATCAATATTGATCGGACGGCTAGAAATACCAACTTGTTGAATTGGAACAAATAGCTATGGCTGATCGATCACGGTGCCAGTTTATATTTTCACCACAATTGGAAAACCTGGCGAACACACCTTGATCGGACCTTTCCAAATATCAAAGAACATGTGCTTCTGGAGCGGGCAGCGCATTTGAGTGAAGCCGCAAAAGACATCCAGGCATCCGTAACACCGGAAAAGATCACAGATATCGTTACTACTATTCCCGATGATTGGTTACTGGAAGAGTCGAACCCTTATCCACCCGAGGAATTAAGGGCCGCTTACGCAGAATATTTGACAACTAAACTTGCTAACATTGAGGTGTTAGCCAAAGAAGCTGCCGATGCCAGATAAGGTTACATACGAATATGCCATCATCCGGCTGGTACCTCAGGTAGAAAGAGAAGAATTTCTGAATGTTGGGGCGATCCTTTTTTCCAAGCGAAAAAAGTACCTGGCAATGAAATACCAAATCGACGAAAATCGTATCCAATCTTTTTCTGACAACATTGACATTGAAACATTACATCAATATTTAAAGGCCTGGGAAATGATCTGTGCAGGTGGGCCAGCAGCAGGACAGATTGGAGCCCTGGACCTACCGCTACGCTTTCGCTGGTTGACAGCAGCCAAGAGTACGATTATTCAGTGTTCAAAAACACATCCGGGCTTGTGCGAAAACCCGGATAAGGTTTTGGAAGATATTTTTAGACGATATGTTTTATGAGTTAACTATGAGATTAACTTATCAGCCCACAATAATCTTTCAATACAAGCAAATCGGGATTTCCATACCTAACAGTCAGAAAGGGCCAGGTCTAACTACTATACATGTGGTAACCAAAAAACCATTCCAGCCATGAAGATGCCTAAGCCTATTAAGACAGTCAGCACAAATAATCCTATGGCCATAGCCAAACGTCCCAGGCTATCAGCTCGATCTTGAACAAATAAATATACCTCCAGCAAAGCTAGCGGTAACAAGGTGTGAGCAAAAGATAAAAAGATATCAAAAGGTCCGTCGAAGGCATCAGTATGGCCAGGTGCTCCACCATTAATAAAGATCCACAGCCCAAATCCTATTCGAAAAAACCAGACTCCGCTAACCATTAAAAACAAGCGGAGTGCCCAGCGACGATGACGATCAAAATCACGAGCCAAAGCATAACGCAAGGCCATGACGGCACTTATCAGGATTAATGAAGCATTGAGTGTATTCCCCATTGCCATGTAAAAGCCCCCTACCACACCACGCACTAAAACTAAATACAGTCCACCCAAACTCATCGCAAATGCGGTTAACACATAGAGACGACCGTTCCAGCGGTGAAAGGACGAAAACC
>CBDUIU010000769.1:0-2471 GCA_965367335.1 uncultured Saprospiraceae bacterium | reverse complement strand
GGGCGGGCCTGATCCATCTGTTGGAAAAACAACTCGATCATAACCTGGAGCGTATTTTCCGTTTACTTGGATTAAAACACAGCTCTGATGATATTGTCTCGATCTACAAAGGCCTGCACAGCACTACGCCGGATGTCCGTGTAAATGCCATTGAATTTTTGGATAATCTATTGGAACCCGGACTTAAAAAAGTGCTCATTCCTCTGATTGAACACGCCATTCTGGAACCTTCCTCTGGACTCTCTAACAGTTTCCTGCATCTGAACCAGCCAGACGAAAAAGAATGCCTTCGCCTACTACTGAATCGCCCTAACCCAAAGGTGCAGCAAGCCGTTCTATACCTCATTGCACAAATTAATGACCCCGCTTATTTGTCATTACTCAATAGAGTAGAAAATAATAATCAGCATATCTCATCCTTGGTAGAGGCAGTAAAAATGCAATTGGAACAAATAGAGGAATAAACGCACTGCGCTACTCCTCTATTCCTGCTTCAGGCAGATGCTTTTTGGGGAAATTAAGGTAAAAAATTATTGAGGCAATTTATTTGGATTCAACAGATCGTAAAACTGATCTAGCTTAGGCAGAATGATGATCCGTGTTCTTCGGTTAATTGCTCTCCCTTCAGCAGTCTCGTTACTGGCCAGGATATTGTATTCCCCACGACCGGCCGCAATTAATTTGTTAGGATCAATGCCATAATTCTCTTGCATTACCCTAACAACGGAGGTGGCCCGTTTAACACTCAAATCCCAGTTATCATTTATACAGTCGGTTTTAATGGGCACATTATCCGTATACCCTTCCACCATAACATCCAGCTCTGGTCTTGATTTTACAATGGCTGCAATTTTCTCCAGTACTTCACTGGCCCGCTTGGTCAATTTAGCACTACCCGTTTGGAAAAGCATTTTATCAGAAAGGTTGATAAATACGACCGTTTTATCCACCTTCACTTCAATGTCTTTGTCTTCAATGCCTTCACGTAATACACTTTTCAGGTTAATGGCCAAAGCCAAATTGATAGAGTCCGCTCTGGATTTGGCAGCTTGCAAAAGCCTAATGTACTTATCCTTTTTTTCCAATTGTGATAAGGTCTCCTTAATATTTTCACTTGCAGATTGTGAAAGAACCGTCAGGTCTCCTACCTGAGAAAGTTGTTTATCACGTTGTGCTTTAACATCATTCAACTGTTCCTTTAAATCCAGGATTTGTTCCTGACGCAACTCCATCGTAGTTCGGAGATTATTCAAATCATTAAATAGTTGACTGTTCTTAGTTTCACACCCTGACAAACGGTTCATATAATCATTCAGTGATTCTCCACACTCCCCCAGTTGTTTGTTAGCCAATTTCAATTCTGTCTGCAGATCATCTTGCATTTTTGTAAACTTCTTATTACTGACACAAGATGCCAACAACAGACTCACCGTGATCAAAATAAAGTATTGTATTAGATTTTTCATCTTTGTTAATTTTAAAGGTAACTTTTAGGGTTTATCATGTCGCTCTTTTACTAGCTTATCAATATTTCCCGCTAAGACGTTATGGTCAATATTTGAGTTTTTCCGAACTACATTAGACATCAAAGCCACCAGGTAAGTCGTACTATCCGCATGTTCGACAATGGCAACCGAGTTCATATAGTTGTAAACATTTCCCCGGTATTTTCCACAGTTGGGCATCGTCTGGCGATTACACTTATACAAACTTCCCGATTTGAAATAAACAGCAGCATCTGCCAATTTCTTGTTAGCTGCATAGCGAATTCTTCGGTCAGTCATGTACATCAGGCGCTTGATCTCCAGACTGGTTTCCCGGTCAATCAGCTCCCCGGTTTCCATGGCCAGCATCCACTTCAATAAGGCTTCGGGTGTTCCCAGGCTACCTCCTTTGGGCGGACTATAAGCGGATGCACCCCTGGTAAAAAAGGTACCCAAACGCCCGTCAGCATTGGTGATACCCAGAGCGTCAAGCGGCTCGCGAATAACCCCTAGCGCCAGGTTGGATAAGGTGGATTTTTTGGTGGTTTTAAAAAAGTCTTCTGCCTCTTTTTCGGTCAGGGTGGGATAATAATCCGAGAAAACCTGTAGCAGAATGGCTTCTCTCCATACGACGCTGGCTGCGCCATTATTACTGACGGACATCATGTGGTCCAGCCATTCGTAGAGCGAAAAAACATCATCCGCACGTACCTGGCGTTTTCGCAAACTTTTTGTCTCCGGATCCCAAAAAGGTACCGTGTGTTCATCGTAAAGCGCCCATTTACCTGCACGCACCATCCGGGTTTTCATCAGCTGTTGTCGTTGAGCAAAGCTATCGGGATAGATAAGGGCCAATTCATTCATAAAGGCGGTAATCACCGCCAGTTTTCCGACACTACCGGGTTGAAAGCCCCGGTTCGCTTGCCGCTCTGCATAAGCGATGGGCTTACCCGGCGTAATGTCCAACAAGGCAACGGAATAACTTTC
>CBDUIU010000768.1:0-2471 GCA_965367335.1 uncultured Saprospiraceae bacterium | reverse complement strand
CTGAGCTATTATTTGTACAAAGTATCGTAGTATTCTTTGGTCATTCGCTGGCTGGTGAATGCGGGTATTACCCCATCTATTCCATTAAAAACTATTTCCTGCCATTGTTTAGGATCATCGTAGTAGGTTGGTAACACCTTGTTTTCTAGTACTTCATAAAGATTTTTGCTGTCAAATTCATCCTGTTCCCAAACAGGAGACTTATAATCTGCCTCCGGGAGCACAAAACAATTTTTGCCGTCTTTAGCAAACTCGGGTATCCATCCATCATTAATCGAAAGGTTTACTGAACCATTCATAGCCGCTGTCATACCACTTGTTCCGGAAGCCTCTCTTGTTATTCTCGGAGTGTTTAACCAGACATCAGAACCTGTTTTTAGCATCTTGGAAAGCGTCATTTCATAACCCGTTAAAACAGCGACATTAGGTCGGAATTTGGTAAAATGCACTAATTTATTAAAGACACCAATTGCATTAAAATCTAAGGGATATGGCTTCCCTGCCCATATGATCTGTATAGGACGCTTTGTATTGTGTAACAATTTTTCAAGTCGCTCCATGTCTCTTAACAACAGATCCGCCCTTTTGTATTCGGCAAATCTGCGGGCCCAGACTACTGTCAGGATGTTGGGATCAAATATTTTCCCCGTTTGGTTGAGGACCTCATCAAAGAGTTCCATTTTAAGGACTTTCTTCCTTTTTTTATAGGTACTACTATTTTTAGAGAGCCAGGATTTTTTAATACGCTCGTCTTGCCAGAATTTTTGATTTTGTGCATTTGTGATAGGATAGATAGCTGATCCCCCTTCATGATCCTTCCACATATCTCGCGCCACCTTGGCGTGAAGTTTAGATACCGCATTCGTTTTTTTAGCCATCCTAAGTGCCGCAACGGTATAGTTCAATGTATCTCTATTGCCGGTTTCTTTCTGAAGCTCTTCATTAGATAACCTCCGTCCAAAGAATCCGCTATCATTAAGCGCAACGGCATTGCGTTCTACATTTCCGGCTTTTTCAGGAGTATGGGTAGTAAAAACCATATTATCCTTTGTAAGTCCTTTGTTTCTCAAATGATAGAAAGCAGGAAGCGCATGTCCTTCGTTAAGGTGGTAAATATCTGCACCTCCTAAGGCCTCTACCAACTTCGCCCCTCCAATTCCCAAAACGATACTTTGGCAAATACGTGTTAATTCTGTAGCATCATATAGGTTGTTGGTAATGGATCTGGACAAATCGTCGTTTCCATCCACATCGGTAGTAAGAAAATACATTGGTACCGTACCAAAAATTTCAGGTTTCAGGACCATGGCCCTAACCTTTACGTGGGCATTATCAAAGAGCTGCACGTCAATTTCATGACCAGAATCCTCGAGGAAACTGTATTGCTTTTCAATGAATTGGGTTTGCAGGGTTTGATCCTTGTTTCTTGCCTGATCATAATACCCATATTTCCATAACATCCCTATCCCTATCATATTTTGCTTATACTCAAAAGCTGAGCGCATATGGGATCCGGCAAGGAATCCTAATCCTCCGGAGTATATTTTAAGGGCCTGGTGGATACCAAATTCCATGCTGAAATAAGCAATTCTCTTACTGTATTTTGCATCAGGAGTATAAGGATGATGCCATTTATTGTATTTACTGGTCATATTGATTTTATATTTAAAGCCGCAAATGTATGATAATAGGGGTATAAATCAACTGCATTGCTCTAAAAAATGCATGCCAGAACTATAGGGTAAAAGCAAAAAATGCATGCCCAAAGTGTATATTGACAGCGCCGGTGAAAAGGTATTATTTTAAAAGGGCATCATATTTCGAACGGTCCTTTAATAGGGTATTAGCCGTTACAATGGCAGAATCGCTTATTAAGTAGTAATCATAAAGTCCATCCCTGTAAAAATATCGTTTAATGATCTCGTCCTCCAGTTGTTTTTGTATTTCACCCTTAAAAGTATCTAGCGCCTGACTTTTACTTTTACTGATGGTACTCAGCAGCTTTTTAGACTCCTCAATTACCTCAGGACCCAATAGCTCATTCCCTTTGCTTAAAAGCGCTTCTTTTAGCACCTTCTCGGTTTTGGTCTCAAAATTAAATTCACTTTTAGAGACGAAGTTTTTAAATGCATCAAAGTCGGTTTGTGTAAAAGAAAACTGATCTATTGCAGGCACCTGGTGTGAATAGTGATAGTTGGTCGCAAAATCGAAGATGACACTATTGTTGAGCAAGGCGGAAACCAAGTCGTTGCTTTTCAGCGACTTTATCTCTACATCTGGCATAACACCTCCACCATCCTGTACCTTGCGCCCATTCCTGGTAGTAAAATCATTAAACTCAGTAGTACGCACAGCATTCCCGGCCTCATCCCGGTTCCAGTAGTCGAGCGACTGAATACACCTGCCAGACGGCGTGTAATACCTGGATATAGTTACTTTTAATTGGGTACCATAGGTTAGTTTTAGCGGAC
>CBDUIU010000767.1:0-2476 GCA_965367335.1 uncultured Saprospiraceae bacterium | reverse complement strand
AGATGATCAGGGATGGCGGATTGAGATCAAAGCTTGGCCCAAACTAACGGAAATCGGCGGCAAAAGTGCCTGCGGGGATGGGCAGTCAGGTTTTTTGTCACAAGAGGAATACCAGTACTTACAACAATATGCAAACGATCGACATATTGTAATCATACCAGAGATTGATCTGCCTGGTCATATATACGCAGCCTTGGTTTCTTATCCTGATATTTTACTTTGTAAGGACACCTCAAATATAAACCCGAAACATGCAGTACCACCAAATTTTTACCAGGGGGACCAGGTAGGATGGAGCAAACTCTGCCTCTCAGATCCAGAATCCTATCGATTTGTGAATGAAGTATTGACCGAATTAAGTGTTATTACGATGGGAGATTATATTCATATAGGTGGTGATGAAATTGAAGATGAGCGATATACCGATTTCGTTACTTTTGCTGACTCCATTGTGCGGGCAAATGATAAAATCATGATAGGTTGGGAAGAGGTTGCTAAAGCAGAGATTCACTCCTCCAGTATTGTTCAACAGTGGCATGGGAAGGTTGCAGTTGATAAAAATCAGACAACCATATATTCGCTCTGCCAACATCTTTATTTTGATCACGCCAACTTCCCCGGTCAGGAAGAAACGAATAATTGGTGTAAAAAAGAGGGTGTGGACTTAAAAGATGTCTATGCATTAGAAATTGATAGCAACCAGTATACCTTAGGAATCGAAGCACCAATATGGACGGAGTATATCAACGAAGGTGCTCAGGCAGATGGCTTGCTCTGGCCGCGGTTGTTGGCAGTGAGTGAACGAGGGTGGAGTAGAAAGAAACTTGATTATGAAGATTTTATTAAAAGAGCAAAAACACAACTCCCGATTTTAGAGAAAATGGAGGTCGCGTATTATGATCACCCTGACTTAAAGTGAGGTGAGAAAATACATTGTTTTAAATTATGAAATTGTCTGAAATTCCTGGATCAACCGAACATTGATTTGTTCCATAAGTTATATCTAAACTTTTAATCATTTAAAACTAATTTTCAATGAATAAGGAACAACTCATTAATGGTCTGAATGCACTGCTTACGAGAAATTATGATTCAGAAAAAGGATATCAAACAGCTAAAGACAATGTAGAAAATATTAGTCTGGAAGCTTTTTTTAACCAAAAAATAGCACAGCGCTATCAATTTGGACATGAAATAAAAGACTTGCTCAGCATGCTTGGTGGTAAACCGGATAAAGGAACCAGCATTACGGGTGATTTACATCGTGGCTGGATGAATTTGAAAGGTGTACTTTCTATGAATACTGCGGAGGAAATTTTAGAAGAAGTAGAGCGTGGAGAAGAAACCTGTCTGGAAGATTATGACACTTTTCTACGTGAGAACGAAATGCCGGTAGAAGTGCGCCAGGTAATTTCAAGGCAACGTAATTATATTGCTAAGACGCTGAATCGCATCGAACAACTTGAAGATATCTATGATGATTAATCATTAATTAAAAATTATCACTTAAATGCTTGTTTTGATCGGTAAGATTTCAAAACAAGCATTTTTTATTATAGAGGTTTATAACTAGAGATAACACGCTCTATTCTATCCGAAAGGGTGCCAATGGAAGACCAGCCGAATTAAAAACATTCACATCATCCGGGTTATCTGCCCAGGCATACCTGAGATATTTAGGCTTCGTAATGGTGGGATTCCATACAACTATTTTATCTCCCTTTATTTTAGCTTTGGCCCAAACAAATTTTTTATCTTCCCCTGCAATGGCAAAGCCATGCACATAACCATATTTATTTCTAACGTCTAATCCTTTTCCTACATGATCAAAGCTAATAATAAAAGTGCCGTCTTTTACCTCGTGTGCTTTATAAGTAGGGCTAGAGTATAACAATTCTTCTGCGTAAGCTAATTTTCTGGCTGCCAGGGAAAGTCTATGCCCCACATCCTGTTTGTTTCGCGGGTGAATATCATCAGCTTCTCCTATGTCAACAATTATGGCTTGAGCAGTGTTCGTTACCTTGTGTAAGGTCTTTGTTTGAGACTCGCGAAGCAAAGCCCAATTGCTTTGGCCCGGTTCAGGTTTTGGGGACATAAAATTGGCAAGTTGCACATAGAGAAAAGGAAAAGCGCCAACCTTCCATTGTTCCCGCCAACCATTGATCATAGTCGTAAATTGTTCCTGATAAGCTATCGCATCTTTTGGCGTACTGGCATTGGATTCGCCCTGATACCAAATCACGCCTTTGATCGGAAAGTCTACAATGGGGTGGATAAGTTGGTTGTAAAGTAGCGTAGGGGTATGATGAGCGCGAAACCCCAGTTGACTAACGATGTAGGCATCAGTTTTAAATTTCCATTTCCCTGCCAATGACATTGTTCGTTGACTTGTTTTAACATATACCTGATCCGCTTTGCCGTGGATGCCACCGCCGCCGCCGTGATCTTCTATGCGAATGGCAATGATGTTATTACC
>CBDUIU010000766.1:0-2488 GCA_965367335.1 uncultured Saprospiraceae bacterium | reverse complement strand
GCACGCCAAGTCAGCAGCCAATATAACGACCACTCCCGAACTGCAAAAAGTAAAGGTACTAAGTGGCGATAATTTGGATCACCCGGAAGCAGTTACCGATGGACCAGGAGAATTTGAAGCTGCTTATGAAAAAATCAAAGGCAGTAAGATTCTCGTAGCGGAAGACAATCAGATCAACCAGCTCATCATTCGAAAAATACTAGTCGGCGAAGGCTTCGATTTAGTCCTGGTCGGTGATGGCCTCGCTTGTGTGGAAGCTTTAAAAGCCAATCCTGATGTCAATCTCATCTTAATGGATATTCAAATGCCGGAAATGGATGGATATCAGGCTACTGCCTATATCCGTAATGAAATGAATAATCAGGATATTAAAATCATTGCGCTTACTGCCCACACAATATCAGGTACTCGGGAAAAAGTGATTGAGCATGGTATGAATGACTATCTAACCAAGCCTATTCAAAAGCAGGACATGTTGGAGATGTTTGTCCAGTGGATTGAACGATAGAATTTACTATCTTTGGAAAATTTTCAATCCTATACCAAAACAACAACAACGTGAATCTATTAAATAGCATTTCCAATTTTCTCCGAAAAAAAGATAAAACCATCCAAGCCCCCGAAGGCTACTGTCCAAATTGTTGGGGTAGACAAGAGTATGGCGGAAAATTATATGATGCGATCAAAAATGAAAACTTAGACGTGAATAGCCTGAGCGATAAAAAAGGCTGGATACAGGATTATGCGGATAAGCATTTATCGGCCATCCAATTGAAGCCAGAGGGCGATGGTTATGTTTGTCAAAAATGTAAGGTGAGATACCAGTCGGAATAAACTTCCTTTGTCTTCCAGGGAATAACGATCTAATTAAATGATTAGACACCTTTTTGTGTCTTAGCTTTGCTATAGCCTTAATTCAATTTTCTACTTTTTCATAAAAAAAATAATGCTGGCAAAGCACCATAGCCCTCATTCATACGACGTCGAACTTTTTCTGCTTCCGGAAAGTGATGAGCAGGTCACTGTCACTTACAACAATACGTTTACAATACCTACCAAATGTATTGGGCGAATTCTTCCAGGCTTTTCTCCTTCGCATCAGCATTAGGTATTCTTACGGAAAGTCATTATTTTGGTAGTTTACAAATAAACCCTCCGTTCATGAAAGCAACTTTGTCACAAGCGGTCTTGGGGTTTTCACCTATCCTCCGGTCAATAATGAAACTGAGTCTGCTTTGTTGGCTCAGCTCCACATATGGTCAAAATAATCTGGTGCCTAATGGTAGTTTCGAAGACATTGATGATTGTGACCTCAACTATGGGGAAGCAGATAAAGCCTCCCCCTGGCAAATCATCGGAGACTTTGCTTCGCCCGACCTTTACAATACTTGCTCAACTAGTGACTTCTGGCTTCCTCCCACTGATCCGAGTTGTCAGAGCGTGCCACCCAAGTCGGGTGAAGGTATGGTCGGCCTGGTGAATATGGGTAATGCAGATGAACGTATTTTTGCCTGGCTTACCGATGCACTTCCGTTGGGTGTTGATATCTACGTCGCTTATTCTATTGTTCCCAGGAAAAAATGTGGCCCGTCCAATACGCTTTGTTATTCCAATACTCAAACACTGGCATTTGCAGACGATCTTTTCAAGCGAACCAATATCCTTGAATTAGATGGCGTGCTGGAGCAAACAGAGGAATGGAATTTAATTCATACCTGTTACCAGGCCACCGGTAAAGAGGCGATCGTCATGCTAGGCAATTATAAATTAGCTAGCGAAGTGGAGACAGTTTGTGATTTTACCAATCCAAATAACTTTGCTTATTTTTATGTAGATGACATTATCGTCTCACCCTTCGATGTCGTTCCCGATACCGTTTTGCTCTGTAATGATGAATCGCTTGACTTCGATATTACTTTTTACGAAGTAGCAATAGAATGGGCTGACGGACTAATCGGAGGTCAGAGAACGATTAGTGAAGAAGGCCGATATACGATCATCGGTAACCTGGGGTCCTGTACCCTACGAGATGAAATGGTTGTCATTAAAATCAAAGATGAGGAGGTAGAGGAGGTAAGTATATGTGAAGCGCAGGAGGTCCTGCTTCATGCTCCTACTCCGGCTATTTGGCGCAATGGAGACACCAGTCGAACCTTTATGGTCAGCGATCCGGGCGTTTATACCGCAGAATTATTGAGTACTTGCGGGATTTGGAGCAAATCGTTTATCGTTTCAGAAATTGACTGTGAACTGAATTATTATGTGCCCAATGTTTTTAGCCCCAATGATGATGGCATAAATGATCAAGTAAGCTTCATTTTTCAGTCAGATTTTCCGATCCAGGGAGAATTGTCAATTTTTAACCGATGGGGAGTACAGGTCTTTAGGGAACAAAACACAAACTCGGTGATTTGGGATGGTACGTTTAATGGGCAGCAAATGAATCCACAAGTTTTCGTTTGGGTATACAAATACACCAATTCAAAAG
>CBDUIU010000765.1:0-2493 GCA_965367335.1 uncultured Saprospiraceae bacterium | reverse complement strand
CAAGTATATAAGTTCAAACTCTTTTGGAACTACTTCGCCCGGGCCAAATTCGTATTCATAACTAGCTGCTCCAGTCTTCATTTTATCTGCATAGGGTCTTACCATGTCATATTCATTTCCAAGAAAATTCGCTCTATATTCTTCGACTTCCATAATGGTTTCATAAATCACATAGGTAAGCTTCCCTTTTTTGTAGGTATTCTCTTCTTTAGCCGACATGGTAATAGAGGATGCTGAATTTTTAGTTTTTGTATCTTCTTTTCCAGTGGCTTCTTCAGTTTCGGCTGTAAAACTTAACTCGGTTGAAAATGTTGTTCCAAAAACGGAAGCATCAAATGCTGTTTTAACTGCTGTCTCAAAACGGTTCCTCGTATTTTGGGTGGTCGTAGTTGCCAATGATGCACCTGTAGATGCCGTTGAAGAAGTTATTGTTGTAATTATTATATCCTTACCAGTGTTATTTCTCAAGTCCTTTTTAAATGCCGAATAGGCAAAAATAGTTCGTTTGGGTTTTAGCGTACCTTGCTTTATTTGAGGTGTTAATTTATCCCTATCATTCATACCACAATATTCATAACCGCCATAGATGATAGGAAAATTTGTAAATACAGACTCCCATTTGACATTTGGGTAAGCTTTTTCCTGTCCGGGAGTAACAACCCGCTCTATAATTAATTTTTTCAGTTCCCAATCGCGACCTCCAGTCCCTCCTATATGCACATCCGTGACTATTCCAACGTCCACAACGTTATTGGAGCCCGTACGGATTGTATATACATCTGTTTGTCCAGCCTCGCGATCATTTTGATCACCATTAAATAGGTCAACATTTATGTAGGGGATTTCGTCCCATTGGAACTTGCCATTAACTTTATGAGAACTTGGCGATTTAGTGCCATATAATCTAAGATATACACTATTATCAGCTCCATTGTCACCTGTTATCATAGTTACTTTGTATGACACCTGAGCTTCTAAACTATCGGGTGCCAAGAATAGCATCGCTATTCCCAGGATCAGGAGTTTTGAAAAAGCAGGCACCAAACCGGATTGGCTAATCACCGAATTAATTTGGCGATAAAACGACATTAAAGAGGTTATCATAATATTTGAATTTTGCTTGATTAATTAATTTAGGTAAAGTAATTCACGAAATTAAACCACTTATTCATATGCTAATCTTTTCGCCAGACTCTTCCCTGCCTGAACTGCCGTCACGGCAGGCAGGGTTGCTCAAAGCCTTACGTAGCTTGGCTATGTGCGGTTTTCGCGCCTCAATTCTGACGAAAATCTTTAGCATCTGAATGGTAGCCCAATCTTCGTGAATTACTTATGGAAGTTCACTAACCTTTTAGGGAGGTTTTTTTAGAGAAAGTCTTCCAGTCATGGTTCATTTTAGTAAGGAATAAATTGCATGCTTAATGGATTCCTGATCATTTGCTGTAGTCCCACGTTTAATCAAATTGGCCTACACCGCTTCGATGATAATTGGTACGGTCGAAATAGGTGAAAACCTGAGTGATTTTTTTATCACCATAAATCGCAATTAAAAATATTACCTACGGACCAGGATGTGAGCGTTGCGGTGACTGGACCATTTTCAATTTTAAAAGGAGTAAAAAATTCCCCTATGCCAAAACCATTGTCGACTAAATTTCCCTCAACTACTACTCCATTTTGTTCTACTGTTACAGTACCTGAAATGGGTGAATATCCTCCGTAACAATTTAAATCTTGATTGTCAGATCTTGCGACTAGATAGAAAGCGACTAAATCAAGACGGTTGGCTTGGCAAAACCAGAGAAAGCTTGGAACTCCGACTAATTCCGTTACATCTACTTGTGTAAAGCATTGTCCTCTTGTTGGTCCACTCCAGGTAATAGAGGGACATGCTCCGATACTGGGATCATTGTCGTCACAATCCGTTTCACCGCAAGGATTGTCAATATCAAAGAATCCATCGCCGTCCATATCTACCGCATCGCCATGCGCCCGGTGGGCAGGAATTGCGTTGACATTGATGTTGATAATGTTACCGTTGTGGCAGACATCTCTTTTGTTGGAGCTGCGGGTGGTAGCTGTGCCATCTTCATAAGTGGCTTCATCTGATTTTAATTCGCTTGTGCTTTCTTTTTCACAGGTGGCAAGGAATAAAATGGCGAGAAAGAGGAGTGAGTACTTTTTCATTTTTTTGATTTTTATAGTTATGTAATGAATAGTGTTGATCAGCTTTTGGGAGGATATAAAATGCTATTCTTTATTGATCTTATGTGCGGTATCATTCTAATAATACAAAGGTGGGTCAGGAAGGCTAAAGGTAGATAGGACGGTTTCGTTTATAGCTTGGACATAATCGCCAATGGCTTGGATAAATTCTTCAAATACGCTTTATCCAGGGTAAATTAGGCGGAGCGCACGATTTATGTTAGCTAAGGCTATTATCTTTTACTCCCACTCTTCCTCACATGCCCGTCTGGCCGCCGGACAGGCTCG
>CBDUIU010000764.1:0-2502 GCA_965367335.1 uncultured Saprospiraceae bacterium | reverse complement strand
GGCCCGGATGATCGCTTCGATTTGGTTATTCATTTCCAATTGACACCGATTGACAGCCACCTGGATCAAGGGAATAATCTCCTGGAGCTGCATGGTTGAAAAACTGTTTAAGGCATAAGCTTTAGGAGAGCCGAGTTCCATCATCCCGATCACTCGTTGGCGATCATTTACTATGGGGGCTAACAATATGTTTTTGAATCCCTCTTCTAACAATGTTTCTTCAATTTTCCCCGGATTAGGATACTGAGCAAGGTCATCGATAATCGTAAAGTTGCCTTGCATACAGGCTTTTTCATAAATGGAACCCTGAAACTTGGAGGACAATAGTTTCGGGTGATTTTCTGCCAGAAATCCGTGATTGATCTGATAGTGAGGATGTGATTGCTTGCCGCGGTGTACATCCAGTATGAAAATACCAAAGCGCAGATCAGGTTGGTTGAAAAAAGTACGCAGATAAAGTTCCAGCTTTTCTATTTTTAATTTACTGACAATAGCATCGCTTTCGAGTAAGCTATTTTTAAAACGTGATAGCGCTTCGCTGGAGGTTACATCAAGCAGTGTCGTTGCCAGCACCCCGTGAATTTCAAAATTTTCCACCGGGAAGTAGTCTCTCCATAATTGGACATTTTCGACATCACTCAATAGCTGATGAATTTGCCGGTCACTTAGTTTTTTCAGTGGCGACTTCAGGATCACCTCTAAAAAGCGGTCATCCAGTTCCGTTTGAAAATGACGTTCTAACCCTGTCTCAGCATCTTTTGCCGTAAAAAGATAAGTAGGATTCAGGGGGATATTTTTGTGATAAAATTGATTGAAGATCATGCAACCCACTCGAATAATCAGAAGGTCCTGGATTGTTTGCGGGGTTTTGTTTAAGACCAGATCCGAGGAGTACTTTGACAACATGGCATTGATGGCCGGAGATTGGTAAAAGGGCAACGTGTTAAATGGGCCGGTGAGGCGAATCAGGTAGTTGCTTTTTCCGATGGGAAAATAAATAGAAACTAATAATTTGATAATGTCAGAGTACTTGGTCAGGACCTCCATCTTTTCGATGGGTTGATACAGTTCATGCTGCTCATCCAGTTGAGAAAAGATCTTTTCCGCGATCATGGCTTTGATCGGATTCTCGCTGTTTAACTGTGTTTTCCAGAAACGGATCAAGGGTAAAAAACTGATCTTCGTTGTGTAGGGGAAGCCGGAAAGCCCGAAAATACTGAAAATATCCACCAATTCTCCAAAACTCGGCGCCTGCTTGCCTTTTTTTTGAACAGTATTTTTCATGTCAGGGGTTTTTTATCCTTAAATTTCTCTGTTAGGAAAGAGGCATTTCAACCCAAGTCTAATTTATTTCATTTTACCAGCCAGATGAATGATCTTAATCAACTCACTAATTGATTTTGATCAAAAGATATCCTTATCTATACCTTGTCATTTTGCTTCCTGAGCATTTTAAAGGTAAAAAAGGATAAGCGGACTGCATACAATCAGAAAAATGGGGCGCCTTCCAACATCACCTACACTTCATTTGGAAATACGGTATAAGATTCCTTACATTGTTGACGAATTGGTTGGCCTTCAGCCGCTTTATTAATAACACTATAAAATCCAAATGATTATGTTCAAAAAGTCTTTAACAGCATTTGCGTTGTTGTTCTGTTTGGTCTTCAGCACCTACTCCTTACAAGCACAAGAAAGTATGATCGGTGAAGTAAAAATGTTTGCCGGTAATTTTGCCCCCAGGGGTTGGGCCTTATGTGAAGGACAGTTATTGCCCATTAGCTCAAATCAGGCTCTATTTTCCATTCTGGGAACCACTTACGGTGGGGATGGCAGAACGACCTTTGCTTTGCCTGACCTGAGAGGCCGGGTGCCAATTGGTCCTGGAAATGGTCCTGGATTGAGCTCAAGACGACTGGGTTCGAAGGGTGGCTCGGAAACGAATACGCTGACCACTAACCAGCTTCCCAGCCATGGACACAACATGCCCGTCATCGAAATGCATCCGGATGAACCAGAGCATCATTTTGAGAAAGGTAGTAAGTCCGTCATTTCCGTCGGTAACGCAGCTAACCAGTCTGTAAATACAGGCAATTCCGGCGGCAATCAATCGGTGAACAATATGCAACCTTATCTGGGAGTACATTATATTATTTGTCTGCAGGGTATTTTCCCTTCTCGTAGCTAATACCCCTAAATTCCCGGATGATGAAAAAAATAACATTGTTTGTACTGATTGGTCTTTTCGCACTGACCAGTGTACAGGCGCAGGAAGGGTTTACTATAAAAGATTTACACGAGTGGAGTCGAATGGGTACCACGACGACGGTTGCGAAGAACCAACTGAAAACCGGTGAAGGCCTGAAAACCGGAGACCGACTACAATCCGCCAACGGCAATTACTATGTGATCATGCAAACCGATGGCAACCTGGCGATTTATGATAAGAACAATGCCTACCAGTGGGATGCCCGTTGTGGCGGCACGGGAAATGGCAGCCGT
>CBDUIU010000763.1:0-2507 GCA_965367335.1 uncultured Saprospiraceae bacterium | reverse complement strand
GAAGCCCTCTTCTAATTGTGGCGGTTTTATTACCTCTTTTTTCAGCTCTTTACCTCAACAATCTTCTCTTTTACTTTGACCGCATATTCCTCTGGCTTAATCGGTTTGTTTAAATTTTTGGAGTACGCAAAGATGAAGGCTGCTCCAAACAAAAATATAACCGATGCATAATACACCCAAAGCATAATCACCATGATACTGCCCGCTGCATCGTAAAGGTCAGCAGTAGAACTATTTCCTATGTAAAATCCGATCAGGTGTTTACCAATTGCAAAAAATACAGTGGTCAGGATGGCGCCTGGCCAGATATCACGCCAGGGAACACGTGCATCCGGCAGGAACCTAAAGATCAATCCAAATAAGAGGGCACTAATAATAAAGGGTAACACGATGGAAATAATCGTTGTAATCACCACGGATAACTCAGAAATATAGTTGGTCAAATATTCTCCAAAGAAGGCTAGCAGGGCGTTTACGGAAAGAGATACCAGGAGAATAAAGGCAATACCCATCACAAAAGAAAAGGATAATAAGCGATCTTTGACCAGCTTCAAAATTGCGCGGGCTCCCTGAGGTTTAGGGACTACCCCAAAGATCTTGTTCAATGCATCTTGTAACGTGATAAATACCGTAGTTGCCGTAAATACTAAAGTGCCAATTCCAACAATACTCGCCCATCCATTATCTTCAAAAACACCCATTCTATCTACCACATTAGCCAATTGAATGGCACTTTCCTGACCTGCCAAGGCACCGATCTCAGAAAAGATAGCCGCTTTGATAGCTCCTTCTTCGTAGAACAAGGTGGTAGAAAACAGAATGACTAATAAAATGGGAGGAAGAGAAAAAATGGTATAATATGCGATGGACGCCGCATAAGTAAACACACCAATATCCAGCAGTCGATTAACTGCTTTTTTTAGTAATTCCCAAAAGATAGTAAGTGATAATATGAAAGGCATGGATGGACACTTTCTAATAGAACAGCCTTACCTTTGACATGTTCGATCAAAAAATATCGCTACTAAAAGAAGGACAAAACGACTAAACATAATGCACAAAACCTGAATATCTCAACATCTCGAAAAATCCCCTGATCGGAATTATTTTAGAGCAATTCTAATCTTTTTAAAATTTTCTTTTTTGAAAAGGCACCGGTAAAACGGTCAATTACTTCACCATTGGAAATGATAATAAAGGTAGGAAGCTCTTTGATTTGAAAAAAACTGCTTATTTGTTTTTGTTTCTCTATGTCTAAATGGATAAATGTATGATCCGGAAGGCCTATGGCAGCCAGTTTTTCGAAAACAACATCAAGAATTTCGGATGAGCCTAACCATGAAGCTGAAAAAGCTACCACTACCGTTCGCTGATTACTCATGCGGATTAGATCCGCAAGGTTATTTGGTAATGATGCATTTTTGTACATGGTATTAGAAGAGTTGGAGCTCAAATTTACTAAATTTCTGGTTTAATTACCCTCTATCTTATATGAACGTGGGATCATTTAGTGTTGTTCGATAGAAAATTATTTACCGGCCACCATATTCAGTTCTGACAATCTGTAATTTACGCATTTTCGATGCTAAGGTCTTACCGTTGATCCCAAGCAGTTCTGAAGCGGATCCTTTTCCAGTGACTTTCCAGTGTGTACGGTTTAGCGCTTCAATAATATGATTGCGCTGCAAGTCTTCCAGTGTTTGAAACTTGGCTTGTTTCCCTGGTTTGGCCTTCATCAAAGAAGGCAGTACCGCTTGCAAATCTAATGAATCGCCTCGGCTAAGGACCACAGACCGTTCGATAATATTTTCCAGTTCACGTATATTGCCCGGGAATTCATATGTCATTAACTTTTCCATACCCGAGCTAGGTATTTTGGTAATTTTTCTTCCTGTCTTATCTGAGAATTTTTTCACAAAATATTGTACCAGCAGCGGAATATCATCTTTGCGCTCCCGCAATGGAATATTATGAATTGGGAAAACATTCAAACGGTAATATAGATCTTCCCTAAATTTACCTTCAGCTACTTGTCTTTCCAATTCCCGGTTAGTTGCAGCAATGACACGAACGTCCACTTTCAGGGTATCTGTGCTGCCTAAACGCTGTATTTCACCTTCCTGTAAGACCCTTAGCAATTTTGATTGCAATTCTAAGGGCATTTCTCCAATTTCATCCAGGAAAATGGTTCCATTATCAGCAAGCTCAAAGCGGCCCACTTTCCGTTGATAAGCTCCGGTAAAGGCGCCCTTTTCATGGCCAAATAGTTCGCTTTCTATCAAATTCTCCGGTAAAGCGGCACAGTTAACCTTAACCAATGGCTGATCATCCCGATCGCTTAATTCATGGATAGCTCTGGCTAGCAACTCTTTCCCGGTTCCGGTTTCGCCGAGAATAAGTACCGTCGTATCCGTATCTGCCACCTGTGTAATCTGACGAAGGACCTGCCGATACCGGGGACTTTTAGTGATGATATTATTAAAACTATAATCTCCGGACAGCTCTTC
>CBDUIU010000762.1:0-2511 GCA_965367335.1 uncultured Saprospiraceae bacterium | reverse complement strand
TTCGCCAATCCCGGAAGAGGCGCCGGTGATCCAAATGACTTTGTTTTGGTAGCCTGACATATATTAATGACTTTGTTCAGGGGTAAAGGTAATATATGGGGAGAGAAGTAACAAATGAGCAGAAGAGAGGTACATGGCAGGTAGGTGTCGAGGTTTCGCAGGGTATCACTGCGAACGAGGCACTTTGCAATCTTGAGATGAGCAATATTTTCCGGACTGGGCGCCACGGAATTTCTTGACAGCCTTTTCCGTTATTTGCCAGATTCCTGTTTGCCTGAACTCAATAAGTTATAAGGCTATTAAAAAAGTCGGGAATTAACTTTCAATGCCCAACACCCGACACGCAAAATACATTAGCATCTCTTCCATTTCAAGCAACTCCTTGGTCTTGACACGTACGTCCGTAAGTGCCGGCAGGTGCTGAGCGAAGTAGATATGATTATGTGACATTTCGACCAGGTTTGAGGCAAGGGTGTGTGGGTAGGGAAAGTCAGGGGTGTTTTCTAACAGTATACCTGCTATTTTTTGATTGAGGTTTTTATAAGCGGCAAAAAAGCCTTGTTTGTTTTCGCTGTCTACTTTTTTGCTGTGATAGCCTTTGATGCCTTCAGTGATCACGATACGGTTGAGCGCATCTCGGTCGATATATTCAGCTGGTGTGCTGAGCCGGACGGTATCAATGATGGTTTTAATAACAATTCGTAGGCGGGCTTTGGGATCTGTTACATTCATGCAGTTAAAATCAATACGAAAATTTACCCATTCCCAGTACCAGGACATGAGGTAGACAAGAAAAAGGTGTTTGTTTTCAAAGTAACGATAAATTGAGGCCTCTGTGGAACCCATTTTAGCGGCCAATTTTTTAAAGGTAAAAACTTCCAATCCGATTTCATCCATCAGACGGATACCATATAAAATAATTTTTTTCCCCAATTTAGATTCTTGTGGGTCTCTTAAAAAGAGCTGTGGGTTGACCTTAATTTGGACAGATGCAAACATGTGGCTAGGGTAGGTTTTTTCTTTGTTTATTCCATTTAAATTGAACCGGGCAGTGCTGGTCATGATGTTGATTCAAATATCCTTGCCCGGCTACAGTATACAATTCAAAATAGTGATTTGGGGATAGTGAAAAGAGCGGTAATCAGACAAAGTTATCAGGAAAATATCCATTGTTATTTTGCTTTTCAACTTCCCGGATACTGTAGAGTTTTGTATTCAGCACTAAAATACAAAAAATAGATTTATTTATAAACATTTATACAAAGCTTGCGTTTATGATAGCATTGCTATATTTTTGTATTGCAAAACAAATTAATCTTCATGCAAACCATAGAATCACAATTTTTTCAATTTGGAGGTCGGGCCGTTATGCTCGCTTTTCTTTTGATTTATTGTGTGCAAGTAGTTGGTTTAGAGCATTTTAGATTAGCTGATGAGCTTGACCTTCTAGAGTTGAATATAGACCTGGAATCAGATAGCGAAGAAAAAAAATCAGCTGAAGATATTGATGACCACCTCACCTCAGGTGGTTTTTCTGGTCCATATCTACTCAAAAAACAAATTAATCCGACCTATTTTTTAACTAACATGGGATACTTAACCCGTTTAGAACCTGGCTATCCACCTCCGGAAGCAGTGTAGGTCATAGATTTCCCTAATCAATTATAGTTACATCATTTTTATTTTCAATTAGTAGATGTGAACTACTTAATTGTACCGCTCTGCTAATTGCCTCATTAAGAACTTGATCTCCAAGTTCATAAAATTGTATTGTATATCATGGTTAATCAGAAAACAGGAGAAAAACTTGAAAAAGGGGTTTTGGCAAATCTCAAATATGACGCACCGGCCAGTATCATTGTATTTTTAGTAGCAGTTCCTTTATGTCTTGGAATTGCGCTTGCCTCGGGCGCGCCATTATTCTCGGGTATTATTGCGGGTATTATAGGTGGAATCGTTGTAGGTGCATTGAGTGGTTCACCACTTGGAGTTAGCGGACCTGCGGCCGGGCTGGCAGTAATCGTTTTAATGGCTATTCAGGAATTAGGTGCTTTTGATATCTTTTTGTTCGCGGTTGTGATCGGAGGAATCGTACAACTGCTCTTAGGTTATGCAAAAGCTGGTATTATCGGCTATTACTTTCCCTCTTCAGTAATCAAAGGTATGTTGACGGGAATTGGGATCATCATTATATTTAAACAGATTCCACATGCTTTCGGTTATGATAGCGGCTCTTACGAAGGTAGTTTCGCCTTTAATCAACCGGACGGACATAATACTTTTTCCGAGTTGTATTATATGTTGGAGTTTATCTCACCCGGTGCGATGATCATTGCAGCCATCTCTATGGTTATCTTGATCTTGTGGGAACAGCCATTTATGAAAAATCAAAAGATCTTCAAATTGATTCAAGGGCCATTGGTAGTTGTTGTGGGAGGTATCTTGTTAAACATGGCTTTCCAGGGTAGTGGGTATGGCTTGCGTGGAGACCAGTTGGTTAGCATTCCAGTG
>CBDUIU010000761.1:0-2515 GCA_965367335.1 uncultured Saprospiraceae bacterium | reverse complement strand
TACCTGCCGCCGGATCAATAACCTGATCCAAATGACTTTCCATAACCAGGAGGTGTTGAAGGTTTCGGCCTAAACGCCTCGCAAATGCTTCGTTGGTCGGTAGTTCTTCACTGATGGTAGGGCGGACATATAAGCGATCTGTTCCACCGATTATCGCAGACATTGCCATGGTCGTCGCACGGATACGGTTAGTATTTGGATCATCATCGTAAGCTTGTGCTGCAAAGTGGGTTTCGATGATAATTGGGTCGACTTGTTCCAGCCCATAAGCTTCGAAAAGCTGAGTGACAAGCAGGCGCAGGGCGCGCAGTTTAGCAATTTCAGCCAGGTATTCCTTTCCGATAGCTACTTGAAATTGTATCAATTGCTGGGTTGTAGCCGGTTCGATACCTTGCTCCGCTAAATGAGTAATGATCGAGTTCGCACGCTGGAGCGCAGTGCTTAACTCCTCAACCATGCCATTGGGTCCTTTGGAAAAGTTACGAAGGTCAATTGTTAACAAGCGAAAACCGGGTAGAATGTCAATGCTATGTTTCAGCCAGGTAGACAGTGCGTCCCAGTCAGGTGGATGAGATCCGGCGAGGGGATCATAGCCCAGAGAGCCACTAAGGTCTCGTGGTGTTTTGTCCCGAAATTGAATCAAAGTAAGAAAGGTAGTCATTAGCTCACCAGGCCAAATATCAGGATCAGCCAGGCGGAGGTGCGTAGAGATATAGTCCAGTTCGATATTTTTGAAGACCTGTTCCAGTTCACTCAGACCAGGAGTCTGTGGGAAGGTTAGCTGAGGTGCCTGGACACCTTCCGATAATGCTTTGAGAATAGCTTTTTGGGTAGCGGCAGCATCTTCCACAGTGAAGGCTTCTCCAATCTCCCATTGATTACTTTCGTGTTGGCGAGCAATGGGGGAATAGTCTTCCGGAAGATCTTCCTGCCGGTATAAGGCATCCAAAACGATATTTTGATCTAAGGCCCAGTGTAGGCTGCTGCGCGCTTTGCCTTTGAGTTCTTTTTCGATACGTGCTTCCCATTCTTCCCGGCTTTGGGGTGGAAATTCGGGGAAGGTAATTTTTGAATTAGCCATGTTTGTGGTTTGACGTAAAGATAAGGAAAAGGAATATTGAATGTTGAATATTGAACAAAAGAATGTTGAAATTGCAGGAATAGGGAAGTGCGAAGTTATTAACCGAAATTGATCCAAAAGGTGTAGCAAGGTTCTTAATTAAGCATCTTATCTTTGCATGAAAAATATTCTATGTCTTCTGCTCTCATCTATCTTGATCATAATGCGACCACTCCCTGCGATCCTCGTGTCGTAGAAGCAATGCTGCCTTATTTTTACGAAAAACCGGGTAACGCTGCCAGTCGTTCTCACCCCTTTGGCTGGGTAGCGGAGGAAGCAGTGAAACAAGCTCGTCAGCAAGTTGCAGACCTGTTGGCGGCAGAACCCGAAGAAATTGTCTTCACCTCTGGCGCTACCGAATCTGACAACCTCGCCCTAAAAGGCATCTTCGAAGCATACCACCTCAAGGGCAATCATATCATCACCGTTGAAACAGAGCATCAGGCAGTGCTGGATAGCTGTGCTCACCTGGAAAAACTCGGAGCTGAAGTCACCTATCTCGGCGTAGATCAAAACGGCCTGATCGACCTGTTTGAACTGGAGGCCGCTATCCGCTCAGATACTATCCTGGTCTCCATCATGTGGGCCAATAACGAAACCGGGGTGATCCAGCCGATGGAAGAGATTGGTCGGATCTGTCACGAAAAAAATACCTTATTGATGAGCGATGCCACCCAGGCAGTTGGAAAAATAACAGTACATCCGCGGGAAGCAGGCGTCCACTTGTTGGCATTTACTGCTCATAAGATGTATGGCCCTAAAGGTATCGGTGCGCTATATGTCAGCAAAAATAGACCTCGGGTAAAAGTAGCCGCACAAATAGATGGCGGCGGACATCAAAATGCACGACGCTCCGGGACCTTGAATGTGCCAGCCATTGTTGGCCTGGGCAAAGCTGCTGCCATTGCGCAAGGGGAAATGATTGCGAATGCCCAACATCTCGAACAGCTCCGGAATCATTTGGAGCAAACCCTTTGTAATGATTTACCGGAAGTTTATGTTAATGGCGGTGGTGCTCCCCGCATGAGCCATGTTAGCAATCTGAGTTTTCGATTTGTTGAGGCTGAAGCCTTGCTGGGAACATTTAATCAGCAAATTGCCGTTTCTACGGGATCGGCCTGTTCATCAGAAACGCTGGAACCGTCCCATGTTCTGCTTGCTATGGGGATAAAAGAGGATTTAGCGAAAACGGCAGTTCGGTTTTCTTTGGGCAGAGAGACCACTAAGGAAGAGGTTGAAGAGGTGATCCACAAGGTAAAAGATGGAGTAGAGCGGTTGAGGGCAGAGAGTCCGGTATGGGAGATGTTTTTGGAGGGGATGATTTAAAAAAGGGGGAAAAGGGGGGAAAGGGGAAAAAGGGGAAAGAGGGGGTAGAGGGGGTAGAGGGGGTAGAGG
>CBDUIU010000760.1:0-2517 GCA_965367335.1 uncultured Saprospiraceae bacterium | reverse complement strand
AACACACTCAGCTTTTTACATACGCGAGCCTTCACTGTTGATCCGGAGTTAGCGGATACGATTCTAAAACTTTCCAATGTATTGCGATATTCGGTTCAAAGTGGTTTGGATAAAAAACGTAGCCTGGAGGAGGAGATTCAATTATTAAAAAGCTATATTGATATTTTCAAAAAACGCTTTGGTGAAAAATGCTTTCTGATATTTAACCTGCAAGGAGACGCATTACAACAGCAAATCGAACCCTTGCTCTTGCTTCCTTTTGTGGAGAATGCGTTTAAACATGGTGTCTATTCGGATCCTGACAAACCGATTACAATCAACTTAACTACTAAAAAAGGTCAATTGCGTTTTTACTGCCAAAACCATATTAAACATCAACAGAAAGACTCCGGTACGGGTGTCGGTCTGGAAAACATCAAGCAACGATTGGCACTCCTCTACGCTAACCATCATCAACTGGACATCCAGGAGAATGAAGATCTATTTACCGTCCAACTAATTATTGATCTATGAACGAGTCCGTAAAAAAGTTACGTTGCCTGACAGTGGACGACGAACCCCATGCCCTTCAGCTCCTCCAACTCTACATCGAAAAAACACCTTTTCTGGAACTAGCTGCCGCTACCACCTCACCTTGGGAGGCCTTGGACTTACTCAAAGCGGGTCAGGTTGATCTGCTTTTTCTCGACATCCAAATGGAGGACCTTACCGGTTTACAAGTGTTAGACCTGGCGGGGAAAACCTGCCCGGTTATTCTCACCACGGCTTATTCCGAATATGCCCTCAAAGGCTATGAATATCGCGTGACAGATTATTTACTCAAACCTTTTTCCTTTGAACGTTTTCTCAAAGCAGTAACACCACTTGCCCACGCCCCATCACCTGAGCCACCTGACACTAACCCAACTGCCTCTCCAACCATACAAGCGACTGCGGACTCTCTCTTCGTCAAAGGTGACGCCAAGCACAAGTACCACAAAATCAATTTGAAAGAAGTTTGTTATATCGAAGGCTTACGCAACTATGTTTACTTCATTTGTCAAGCGCATAAGGTTATCACCTTGCAAAACCTTAAAAGTCTGGAAACAGAATTACCGACAGATCGGTTTGTCCGCATCCATAAATCCTACATTGTGAATATTGATCAGGTAGAGGAAGTTGAAGGAAATTCTTTATTAGTTCAAGGAAAGCGCTTACCCATTGGCGGTGCCTACCGGGAACGTTTTTATGAATTGATCAAAAGAAAAAGGATGGGGTAATTTCCAGAAAGACATACCCAAAAACTCCCTCCTACCCGAAAGGATAAGGGGGAGCCATTTCAAACAACTTAGTAATATCCTTTTATCAGGAGAGAGAATGACAAGGATACAATACTTAGCAGAGTTTGCGCTAAGTGTGTTGAGTTGTCGCTTGAAATTAGGTTAATGGGTTATAAGAGCTAGCTTAAAAATAGGAAAAGCAGGGTACTAAAACAAGAGGGAAATCACCATGACCATGTATGAGTGCATGAATCCTCCTTTTGAATTTACCAATCACAAAACGGGCAAGCAAATCTCTACCCGAGTACCACAGGCCTGGCCCTGTTTATTTGTGAGGTCAATGATCCGAAGATCCGTTTGCCCGTGGTTTTGTTCTTCTAAAAGTTGCAGCCGGCGCTGGGTGATCGCAATGGCTTTGGACTCATGTGCGGGCTTGGAAACATGCTTTTTCCCGGCGCCATTACGTCCGACCCCATTATCCTCCACGGTGCAGCACAATTGATTTTGACGTAGTGCAAAGCCAATCTTTATTTTTTTCATTCCTTGCTTATTTGCCAGGCCGTGCCAGATCGAATTCTCCACAAATGGCTGCAAGATCATTGTTGGTAAGATAATTTCATCCGGATCAAGGTTCTCCCCTACTTCAATATCGTAGTTCACTGTATCCTCAAACCGCATGGCTTCGGTATTCAGGTATTGTTCCAGCAGCTCAATTTCCTCGGAAATGGTCAGGAAAGGTTTTTCGGCAAACTTCAGGATCATCCGCATTAAGCGGGCGAAGCGACCCAGGTAGTCATTTGCCGTATCAATATCTTTTTGCAAAATATAACTACTGATGGAGTTCATGCTGTTGAAAATGAAATGCGGATTCATTTGTAAGCGGAGTACGGCGGTTTCAGTTTCGGCGACCTGCTGTTTGAACTCTGCTTCCTGGCGCTTGAATGCTTCCACCCTGCGAATTTGCTGCACCCGGTAGCGGTAAGCTGAATACAAAACTAGTACGGCAAGTAAGAAAAACGACAGACGTGCCCACCAGCGCTGATACCAGGGCGGCTCAATGGTGATCTGAAGAGATTTGATCTGATCAGAAGCGATGCCGTCAGAGTTATACGCTCTGATTTGGAAGGTATAATCACCCGGCGGTAAATTGGGATACCTGGCAAACCCTGGATCGCCTTTTGGAATATGTACCCAGTCGGGGTCGACCTCGCTGAGTTGGTATTCCAGACTAGTAGCCGAAGGATCACTATAATCTATG
>CBDUIU010000759.1:0-2528 GCA_965367335.1 uncultured Saprospiraceae bacterium | reverse complement strand
CACTTACTTTTTCTATGATTGCTCCTAACAGAATATAACCGGTGTTGCTATAAGCTTGGTCCGTACCAGGTTCAAACATTAATCCTTCCTGTTTAAACTGTTCCACTAAATTCGCGATAGTTTTTTCCTCATAAGGAAGTTCAAAATAGGCAGGTCCATGATAATCTCCAAAACCAGAAGTATGCGTTAACAGATTTCTTATCGTCACTTCATCTCCGATTCCCGCGGGAAATCCATCGATGAACTTATCGAGCGTATCATCCATACTCAGCTTTCCCTGTTTTACCAATTTCAATAAAGCAATTTTCGTAAACGCTTTATTCATTGATCCAATGTCAAAAGTGGTTTCCAGTGTATTTTTTCGGCCAGTGCTTCGATCTGCCAGGCCAAAAGCTTTATGGTAGACCGGTTCTCCTTTTTCTGCAATTAAAACAACCCCGGAAAAAATATCCAAATCCTGGTAGGATTTCACCAATGCATCAACCTGTTGTTCCAAATCCTGAACTTCAGACAAAAAACTGGTCTGGGCAAAACTACTGGTCAAGCCGAAACTTACTAAGATAAACAGAATGAGAACTCTCATATTTCAATAATTTGATGATGTTAAAATATATTGCTGCTACAAGATTACATTAGAATATAGAGAAAATAGAGAGAATGTGACGTAACCAGTAAAATATGTGATGAACCATTTCTTCACAAAAAGTCATAGTTTCATCACATCTTTATACAGGTGTGGTTATAAACGCTTTTATTTGTAGGATGAAAAAATTTGGTTGGGAAGGGTTGATCAATGTAAGTTTCTGGATACTTACTGCCTGGCTAATTACCAGTAGCTTTTCCATTCAGTCTCAGGAAATTGAAGTAGTTAATGGAGTCGAGCAGATTTTCATTAGAAGAGACAGCCATCTCATCCGTTTTCTACTCGTACAAATAGTCATTTGTTGTATCGCATTTTACCTCAACTTTTTTTTAGTTAAAAAATTAAAAAATGGCCTCGACCTAAGACAGGTGGGTACTCGCTCTTTATTCATTTTATTAATGACTTGGATCCTTGTAAATGCTATTGGCTGGAGCGGCTTGGTCTTGCCACATGGGTTAGTACCCGGTGGAATCGCAACTGGAGTTGTCCTCTTTTATTATGCGATATCAAATGCATATGGGATTGGAAAACTTTGGCTCCAAACAGAGTTACAGCGCCAGCATTTATCCCTAGAAAAAAAGGAAGCGGAATTGCACCTACTACGTTCCCGCCTACAGCCTCATTTCCTTTTTAATGTATTAAACAACCTTTTGTCTATGGTGGATCAACAATCGAATCCCCAGCTGGCAGAAAGTATTAGCCGGCTTTCCGATTTGCTCCGCTACGTAGTTTATGATACGGATCAACCCAAAGTAATGATAGCTAAAGAAATATTATTTATTCGTAATTTTGCCGCATTGCAGTTACTGAGGTTTGAGAAAGATGAAGTCCGGTTTTCCCTGGAAGTTGAAGGGAGTCATGTCAATCAATTGATAGAGCCAGGCATTTTTGTGCCTTTTGTTGAAAATGCCTTTAAATACGGGACCGCACCGGAAACTCAATCTTCCATTACCATTCGAGTTGACGTAAAAAAAGACGATGAAGTAATATTCAAAATAGAAAACCCAATCCTTAGCGAACCTCATCAACAAGATGTTGGCGGTTCTGGTTTACAAGCCACCCGGGAGCGTTTGCAAATCGCTTACCCAAATCGTCATACGTTAAATATTAACCAAACCGACGGCTTTAGTGTAACACTAATTTTACAAAATGATAAAAACGATCATAGTTGACGACGAGCCTAAAGCGATTCATTTATTGGAAGGTTACCTGAACCACTACACACAAGTGGCTTTGGTGGGAAGTTTTCGCAATGCTCTGAAAGCCCTGGATTACCTTAACCAACACCCTGTAGATTTGGTCTTATTAGACATTAATATGCCTCATCTATCGGGAATGGCACTTTCGAAGCTGATCAATACCAACCACACCCAGGTCATTTTCACTACAGCCTATTCTGAATATGCCGTTGAAAGTTATGATGTACAAGCACTGGATTATCTGCTCAAACCGATTTCCCTGAAACGTTTTTCTCAAGCTATGCAAAAGGTGCTTTCACCTAAAGCAGTCATTACGAATACAACTCCCCCTCCTTTAATCAAGGTAAAATGTGGTGCTAATATTCATCAGGTTTCAGCAGAAACTATACTTTACCTGGAAAAAGATGGAAACTATATGTACTACCATCTACCCAATGAAAAACTGATGAGTCGGCAGTCTGTTGCAGAAGCGCTAGCTGTTCTCCCCTCACATTTTATCCAAATCCATAAATCCTATATTATCAATTTACTCCAGGTAGACTTTTATAATCGGCACGAGGTGAGTATCCGAAACAATGTCTTAGGAATTGGTAGCAGCTTCGGGGAATACGTCAGGAAATCTTTAGCGCATATTTGAGTTATAATTATAGGTCTTAAACCCCGTGGGTAGGCTGTTCAAAATACAG
>CBDUIU010000758.1:0-2530 GCA_965367335.1 uncultured Saprospiraceae bacterium | reverse complement strand
CGTCTTCATAGTCTAATAATTCAAAGAGAAAATCAACAGACCTTTGGCTATTAACGTGTTTTATAATGGAAGGGATGGCCCTCACGATCTTGATGGAAGTATATGGATCCCTGGCAACAGTGGTTAATAAGCTAACAATGTTTTTACCAAATTTAAGCAATGCTTGCCGGGCGTACATTTGGAAATGATCATCACCCAGGTAGAGAATCAGCGGATCCAAAAAATGTGGGTCACCTGTATCCCCGGCGGATCGAATGGCCCGGACGACAGAGGCACTTTGGAGATTGTTTAGGTGCGCTTCCAGGAAAGGATAAAAGGCCTTGTTCCCTGCGTAACCAATCGCCTGTAATAGCTGATTTGTTCTTATAACCCGCTGTGTTTCGTCAGTTATTGAATGGGTGTATTCAATCTTCTTTTTCAGTAAATCTTCCAATTGAAACAAAGCCCTTAGCTGAGGTGCTTGTTTGCTTTCTTTTGCCAGTTCTACCAAAGCAGCATAACTGATATTATCCACTTCATGGTGCAAGAATGCCTGGATCAATTCAGTATTCTTAGAGGCCGCTTTTTTTAGAAAATAAGCAAAGACGGCTAGTTGAACCTGCTCGGAAGGATCGTGCCTTAACGCTGCAATCTGATCAGAAAAACTGGTTGAGCGATACGTAGAGAGGCTCCCGATAGCTTTGGCCCTAACTACTTCCGAGGAGTGATCCACCAACTGCGCTACTTCTTTAGAAAAACGTTCACCGGGTACCCCGTGAATTTGGTCCAGTAAGTATAAAATTTGAGTCTCTGTGCCATGTTTCAGGTTGTGCTTAATGCTTTTAATCGTTGATGGATGTTTAAGCTTAAGCTTTCGTTTTTTAGGTTGTTGCAAGAAATTGATTTTCATGCGAAAAGACCGGATGTATTCTTTTCTTACCAGATAGACCAGACCTATCCAGATCAAAAGAAAAAACAGGATCAGTAAATTAATCGCATTGGTAGACAAGTTTAAGCCTTTCACCAGAAAGATCAACATCAGCCCGCTGATTCCGGTGGCCAGGCTGTCAATAAATACATCAATAAAAGTTTTGGTTTTATTTTTAACGGCTTGTGAAATGGGTAAGATTAATAACTCCATCGCTGCTTTGTTGACGGATTGTTTAAGACTACCATCTGACATTTTCAGGAAGACAGCAGCTAAGAGTAGTTCTGGCATCAGGAAAAGGATAATGGTCGCTAGCAGGATAGACAAGGGTAAAAATAACAAGGAAACTCCCACGCCAAAGGTACTAATGATCCTTCTGGTGACAAATAATTGCATCAACAGCGAGATGACACTAAAAGTCGAAAACCAGAACCCAAAAAAGGCAGTGAGTTCATCCGGGTCTGGGATCAGCTCGGCGGCAATGCCACCAAACTGATAATCCACTAACTTGGCTACGATCACACTGACGCCAACGATGGCGGCTATGTAAGTAAGGTGTTTGGATTGGAGAATTAGCGTTAAGGGATGGTCTGAATGATGTGGCGCATGTTTGCCCTCCGTAATAATCCTCTGCTTGGGACTAACTTCACTTTTCCAGATCCATTGAGTAATTGGAATACAAAAGACCAAAAAAACAGTACAGATATAAGGAAGGAACTCGCTACTGATCATTTGAGATAGAACGGAGGTTAAGTAACCACCCAGTATTCCGCCGGCGATCGCACCTGCACCAATGAACCCAAATAGCCGTTTGGCTTCCCGGGCATTGAATACGATGTTTGCCAGTATCCAGAATTGGGAGGTGGTCAGCAAGGCAAAAATAGCCACCCAGATATAAAAAAAGTAGAGGGTAAAACTTTCCAGAATATTATACCGGAGAAATAAACCAAAGCCCAGCAAACTGACCACTGACCCGGCCAGGGTAGTAACCATCACTTTATTGAGCGGGTAGTTATTGAGTAGCCGGGAAAAAAGTGTAGAAACAATTGCCGCCGCAAAAGCTACCAGGATAAAAGCATAGGGTAGGCTTTCTACTCCAAATTTGGATAGGAATAAAGCATTGACAGTTGGCTTGACGATCAGGAGTGTGGTAATGATGAGGAAAATATTCAACTGCATCAAGAGCGCACGACTGAGTTCTCCCTCCCGGATGTCAAATGTTCTCCGGAGGAAAAGTTTTAGCCACTGTTGGATGGTTGTAAGGAAAGGCAATAAAATTAGTTTAGTTTAACCAAGCACTTTCTCGTCAGATAATGCACCAACGCTTTATGAACAATACGGCAAAAAATGGAAATAAGTTTACCATTTTAGGTTAGAATTCTGTTAATCTTATACGGATGTCCATCCCCCTTCCCTAATCATGTCAAACAGTTCATTCTTTAAGGCAAAAAGTAAAGTAATTTATCTTTTTGGTGACAAAAATCAGTGGGAAAGATTAAGAAAAATATAAAAGTGATGGAAGCAATAATTTTGGTCGTGATGCCTATCAAAACCTGCTACCTCAACGCAGGGTTTGTTCATCCCGATTTCCAGGACAAATATACTTGAAAGTTTGATGATCTG
>CBDUIU010000757.1:0-2534 GCA_965367335.1 uncultured Saprospiraceae bacterium | reverse complement strand
GATAAACCAATCCGCTAAAGGCGGCATAAACTTTTATAAACCAATAGAGTTCTAATGACTATGCCCAACAAACTATAAGTCGCCGAAATTAAGGATTTACCCCAATCGAAATCATATTTGTAAACAACCGGTAAGCTCCCGGCACACCGGCAGGTAGCTCTCTAAACCAGGAATAACCTGAGTAAATATAATATCCCTTTCCGTACTCTGCCACGAGGAGTCCGCCATCTTTAGGAGTTTCTCCGGGATCATTGGCCGAGAGGATGGGGGTAAATTGCTCGTCCCATTCGTCGGGAAAATAGAGGCCACGCTCCTGCACCCAACCATCAAAGTCTTTTGTCGTTATCTTGTTAGGATAAGTTAGAACCCGGTGTTGTGGTTGAAGCAGGCGGACTTCGGCGTCCTCCATAGTGACGCGGTCACGAGATAACTTGAGGGGGAATGGCGCCAGCTCTTTGGTCACAAGTCGGTGAGCTGTATTGTACTGGACAATCAAGGTACCGCCATTCTCGACGTATTTCATCAAATCGGTGTTCAAAAACTTGAGTCGATCTACAGTATTGAACGCACGGATTCCAAGGATCACGGCATCAAAGCGATTGAGACTAGCCAGGGAAATTGACTTGGGATCAAGGATGGTAACATCGTAACCGATTTGCTCAAGGCTGGTCGGGATATCATCACCTGCGCCCATGACATAACCGATATTCTGGCCAAGGCGTTGGAGGTCGATGCGCACTACTTTAGCCTTCGCTTCCCGAAGAATCGTCTGTGCCGGAATATGTTCATACTCGATAAATACAACCTCATGTCCATATTGTTGGTCATTCATCTCTACGATTGCATTGAGCCGCGCTTCCTCTTGTTCTTTAGGTGGAAAAACTTTGAATTGTACCCGTTGTTCAGCTCCTTTAATGGCTAATTCAAATGGAATTTCTGCTGGCTCGACGGTCCAGGTTTTAGGATGATCCAATTTAACAACACCGCTGATATTTGCTTTGCCAGATTTTACGATTACTTCTATCATCCGGGGCTGGTCATTCGCAAAAACAAAAACCTTTTCGGTAATATTAGCAAAAACCGGGGGGGTGATCTCTAAAGGACGATAGGTCTCTCCCATCACCGGGTCATTTTTTTTATATACCACATCCATAGCGTAAGTCAAGGGGAACCCATTGACGGAAAGTTCATATTGCACTTTCAAGGCTCTTGGTGATTCCGGCAGACCACGCATCAATTGATCTTCTACGGTATACATGCCATCCTTCCAATCTTTTTCTAACCAATAAGCATTGGTGCTTTTAAGATCATGAGGCAGGGTGATGGTCTGTTCCAGTGCAAAACCTTCGTTAAACTTAAGCGGTTGATCTAACATCGTGTCGACGTTCATCGGTAATAAGGTCATCCGATTCAGTTTGACATCCACATTAGAGCGGTTGATGATCTCCACCTCTAAAGCAAGATCATCCCCTGGTGTAGCAGATGGATCACTTGCGACCGTTTCGAGATAAAGTCCCATACAAGCCGCGATGACCGTTTTAATTTCTTTCAATTTTATGGTACGCCAATGGCCTTCCGGTAAAGCTTTGATCATATTGTAAGCCTGTAATAAATCAGGAACACTAGCTGCCGGATCATCATGCTTAAAGGTAGCATCAATCTTACTGATCAAATCTCCGATGGGTGCACCTCCCTTGACACGGGTCCAGGTAGTATTGATTCCGGCAAAGGGATCTTCCTTATCTTTAGGCATATCTCCTTTTAACAATTCCATGTATTCCTGCAGGTTCCCGCGGGTACCCGTAGAACCAAAGCCCTGGCAACGATGCATAGATCGACTTAAGGATGCAATTTCAGTATTAGATTTCCCTTTAAGTGGGTAGTAGGTACCTACGTCTACACTGATCAATCGAGATTTATCTGCTTCAGCGAATTTTTCCCGACTCCCATAGAACCACCAGGAAGTATTGAAAAAGAGGCGTTTGGGTTGCCAGGTATCCACGTACTGTAATTGTTCGGGATAAGCCTTGGGATCATTGACCAGATCCCAGGCATCCATAGACAACATGGCCGAACCTGTATGGTGGCCATGGGTACGGCCAGGTGTACGGTGATCAAAACGATTGACGATAATATCTGGTTGGAACTTCCGGATCGCCCAGACCACATCGGCGAGTACTTCCTTTTTATTCCAGATAGCGAAGGTTTCATCCGGATGTTTAGAATAGCCAAAGTCATTGGCGCGGGTAAACATCTGATGTCCGCCGTCGATACGTCGAGCAGCTAATAATTCCTGGGTGCGAATAACGCCGAGCAGCTCCTGAATTTCCGGACCGATGAGATTTTGTCCACCATCGCCACGAGTCATAGAGAGGTAGGCGGTATTGGCGCGTTTCTCGTTAGCCAGCCAGGCAATGAGGCGGGTGTTTTCATCATCGGGATGAGCCGCAAGATATAATGCTGATGCCAGCACATTCAGCCGTTTGATCTCATCGTGAATATCGGAAGACGTCATTTTTTTGGGCGCCTGGGCA
>CBDUIU010000756.1:0-2539 GCA_965367335.1 uncultured Saprospiraceae bacterium | reverse complement strand
TGGTTTACTTCTCCACCACAATATGCTGTTATTCATTGCTATACTTTCGTTACATATTTATGAAAATGCTTCAAAACAATCGTAGTTTCTTTGTCTGAATATTTTACCGTCTTTGAACTCGAATATTTGAGCAAAATGAGCTTTCATTTGTCCACCTGCTTTAATATTACCAATTGGTATAGCAAGAGTGCCTCGCCACAAACATTCTAAAACCACCGTATCGTTTGTTGATATTAGGTTTTTTACTTCATACTCTTCCTTTGTTAATACTTTAGAACCTTTCTCTGAAGCCTCTTTTAGTTCTTGTAAATTTCGAGTAGTACATTGTTTTGTTAAAGCATTTGGAAATTCAATTTGTTGTGATTCAGGATGATAAAAGCGTTCTAATTCATCAGAAGAAGTTCTACTTTCTAACATCTTTAAAAATAGAACGACAGTGTTTTCGTTTTTATTCATTGAAATATTATTTATGATTTAAGCTGATTAATTATTATCGTACTTATTCTTCCATTCTTTTGCTGGTAAGGCTATTTGTTTGAAGACTTTTCTTCTGCGATGATAGCCACTTCGTTTTTTCCATTTCTTTCGTCCTCGTTTATCAATCTGCTTGAGAATTTTATTGCGCTCATGATCTAATAATTCCCCGCTTTCATCACACCAATAATTGGCATTAACCTGCGGTGGAATGATGCCCCGAATATTTCTCTGCTGTAGCGGGTCCCAACATTTACGTTTATCATAAGCACCTCCTCTTTGTGCAGGACCCTCATCGTACCAGCTTTCCAGTACTTGCTCATCAATATACAGGCTGATGTTACCGCGATTGACCAAGGCCTTATTATACTCCGACCAGTTCTTGATCTTATACTTGGCTTTCTCCTCGGGCTTGTTTGCTTGGTTATCGGTGCTTATCTTTGACATGGGCTGGTGGCGACTTTTCTTTTTTTGTGGTAAATCAAAGATAAGACTACCAGTCTATTTTTTTTAGAACGGGCCGCTGGCCCTCAATATAACTCATCATACAGCTATTGGAGATAGCACCGGGCCGCTGGCCCTCTTTTCCTGGCCCCTCGGCTATAATTTGGAAGCCGATTCATGCAACAACGCCTCGGCAGAAACAGAAAATATAATAACTTATATTTTTGGTGCAATCACCTCAAACGTAAAATTGCGTAAATTTCCCTTGTGAGCTATATTCTGACAAACTAGTAGAAGCCATAAATTAGCTATCTATGTTAAAATTCCGATCAATCCTACTCAAGTCTATATGCTGCATACTGTTGGTGCAGGGCGTATTTGATCGAATCTATACACAAAACCTAATCCCTAATCCTGGGTTTGAGAACTACGACGACTGCCCGGGTGAATCGCACGGACTATATTTAGCATCTAACTGGGGCACTAACATACCTAAGAAATTAGGTGGTAATGATATCTGGAGACAAAGGAACTACATTCATAACTGTGATCCAGAAGTCGAACCTTGGTGGCCAACCGAACTAGGTGATGGAGTTATAGGATATCTACACCACTGGGATCCTTCTGAAGACAGGTCGCTTACGCAATTGGTGTGGACTGAACTACTGGCAGCGCCGGAAAAGGACAGTTTGTATTATGTGGAGTACACTACTGCTCCAACCATGCTGTACTATATACCGGAGTCAAGATATATTATGCCTTGGTGTGTTTCTTTTAATCTCGGCGTAAAGTTAGCGGGAGCAGACTTTGACGGTATAGTAGATGAAACCGATTCACTTGTGCCCGATTTCACGGCAGCCGACAGCGGGGTTGCCCGAAGAATACAGGGTACAAGTCAAATCGGTAATTGTTTCACCGCTACCGGATTAGAAAGATATTTTCTATTCGGTTTTTTCCTTGATGATACTCCATGGGATGAATATACCTGTGTCGGCAGCAATACTTACAAAGACTTCGGGTGGTCCTTTTTTATAGCTGATAATATCAAGTTGGAAAAAATGAAATTGGAGATCTGTTGTGACACTACCGTTTGTGATAAAGAGGAAATTGACTTCTCTGAATATACGGACTATTATGCTCTCCCTGAAAAGCAAATTATATGGAATGATGGAGTCATAGGAGCCAAGCGATCGTTTTCTGCTTCCGGTCAATATCGTTTTACTATGAGTACCAGTTGCGGTTCAGTCACTTCCAACTGGGTGGATATCGAGATTGAAGATTGCCAGGCAAAAGTATTTGTGCCCAATGCATTTTCACCAAATGGCGACTCGGTTAATCCTTTATTTGTTCCCCAATTTTCTGATGATTATGAGATTACCCGGTTAAGGCTTTCCATTTTTAACCGCTGGGGGCAACTTGTATTTCAGACTGAGGCTTTGGATACTCCTGGATGGGACGGAGAATCCTCTAGCCAAGGTATCTACTTATGGCATTTGGAATATGAATATCGAGAAGAGGACAAGACAGTTACTGAATTGGTATACGGTGAGGTAATGTTGGTGAGATAGTAGCTCGTAGCTATTACTTAAAAATTCAAATTACATTGAGGAGCTAGATACAC
>CBDUIU010000755.1:0-2550 GCA_965367335.1 uncultured Saprospiraceae bacterium | reverse complement strand
GTTCTTTCGTATTATTTACTACAGGTTCGGTGCCTGTATTACGGGGAGGCGCCGATACGGTACGCCCTCCTCCTTCAATCCGAGTACTGGCAGGCTGCATGCGCATCACACCAAGAATACTTCTATCCGCTCCCAGTCCTGTTTCAACATTAAATTAAAATCTTCAAATCCAGCACGGGAAAAACGTAACTCGTAGGCATGTCCCGGGCGTAGGTTCAAACTGTAAGTACCCGTTGCACCACTTTGACTCTCTAACACCCGACCGGTAATTCTTTCAGTTGCCCGAACAAAAACTTCATCCAGCGGACGATTAGTTTTAGCATCGAGGATATTACCAATGTAGGGATCTCTCTCCGGGAAAAGTTGTACTTCATAACTTTTGCTTTCCCGTTTTCCGGCAGATAAAACCTGCAATTTGCTACTTTCAAATCCCTGTTTGCTAACAAGCACTTCACAATCTAATCCCGCCAATGCATGAAATTGATAAATACCAGCGTCATTAGTCGCAAAAACCGGCTCATCACATGCCGAGAAATCAAGTTGAGCTGCGGCAATCGGTTGGCGAGTATCCCCATCAATCACAACAATCTCAATCATATCAGTCAACTTCGTCACCTGGTAAATATCTTCGTTTCCTTTTCCACCTTTGCGATTAGAAGTGAAATAACCCAGATTATTTTTATTATCATAGACAAATCCATAATCATCGATAGAAGAGTTGATACCGTTGCCCAGATGGAAGAGCTTACTCCAATTGCGATTCTCTTGTTCAGCGCGGAACAGATCGAATCCTCCCAATCCTTGATGCCAGTCAGAGGCAAAATACAAGCTGGCTCCATCAAAGAAAGGCGTAATCTCATTCCCTCTTGAATTCACAGTGGCACCCAGGTTTTCCGGAGTTGACCAAGACGCTCCGATTCGGCGGGAGACATAAATATCAAACCCTCCAAAACCATCCGGACGATCAGAGGCAAAGTAAAGGTTTTGCCCATCAGGTGAAAAGGCAGGGTAACCCGTTGAATACCCCGTACCATTATAGGTAAATGGCTTGGCATCTTTCCAGTCTCCATCAGAACCCACTTCAGCAATGTAAATGCTCAGTTCCAGTCCACTGGAAGGAATATGCCGGATACCTTCGATAAAATTATTTTTGGTAAAAGCTACCCATTTCCCGTCCGCAGAATAGGAAACCGGCCCTTGCTGATACTGGTTCTGCAGATCACCATGCAAAAAAGTAGGTTGGCGTAAAAAACCATTCGCATCACGAGAGGTGATGTATAATTGACTTTGTTTTCCACCTGTCCAATTGCTATTATCTTTTTCTAACTGTTTACGTTTGATATCCGTTCGGCTGGAAGCATAAACGACCTGATCACCATAGATGGCCGGACCAAACTCAGAGGCTTCGGTATTTAAGAATTCCCGTTTAACCTTATACAGTGGCGTAACACCGCGCATGGCAATGGCATAGGTACAATTGGCCAAATAGTGGTTTCCTATATCCGGACGGCCTTCAGCGTAACGTTTTAGCCATTCTTTAGCTTCGACGTAATTGCCATCGTTCATTAAGGTTTTGGCATATTGAAGAAGCACCTCAGGGTTGACCCCCCGCTGGCTAACTGCCCGCCCATACCAGACCAGCGCCTGATCCAATTGATTAAGGTGACGATAACTATCGGCTAATCGTCCCATAGCATTGCCATCCTTAGAATCCGCATTTAAAACGGAAAGGTATGAATCAACAGCTCGCTCATAGGCGTGTAATTCATATTCTTTATCGGCTTTTTTTAAGCCAGATTGGGCCATAATAGAGTTGGAGAAAACCAATAGCAGCATAGCCACTGGTATCCATATAACGTGTTTCATAAGCATAGATTGACTGGTAAGAACCTGATTGAGGCGGGTAGTTCCCGTCTTCTCTAGTATGTTTAATGACAGGAGAAGCTTGTTCAAAAGTGTTTGGTTTTGCACTGTAACTTCCTGTATCACAGCAAAATTACATTAATTTTAGGATTGCTCAAATATTTAACCTCTTTTTACAACGATTCCCAATCCCACTCCCGTACTTATTTAGAAGGAAAATAATGGCATTAGGACACTAATTGATCAGGTTTTAACTTGGTTTTAACAGTAATCTTGCCTTTAGGCAGTGTGTTTAAAAAAAAATTGACCTTAAGTAGCGATTGTTATTACGAGCGTATTAATCGCAATGTCTGTTGCTTATCTCCTAAGACGACTTGCATAAAATAGATCCCAGTAGTTAACCGACTTACATCCACCAGGATATGGTGGCGGCCAGCCGTCAGCGGAAATTGATGCATGCGCTGTATACGTTTTCCAAGCGTATCATAGATCGTATAGGTCAGTTGAGTAGGTTCGGCTAATTCGATTTGCAAGAACCCATCTTTCTGACTTACCGGGTTTGGAATAAAATTAATATGCTTCAAATTTAGCTCATTCACACTGGTTGTCAAGGTATTATCAACGAGAATAAAGGAGAAATTACCGGGAGGATCATAGGTCATACGCGTTGCAACCCGGAGAAGGTAG
>CBDUIU010000754.1:0-2562 GCA_965367335.1 uncultured Saprospiraceae bacterium | reverse complement strand
AGCGGTCCCTCGTCCCACAGCGAAGCGGTCCCTCGTCCCACAGCGAAGCGGTCCCTCGTCCCACAGCGAAGCGGTCCCAAAAAACGACAACACATTTCACCTAATACACGTAAAACTATTAAAATTACCTTATACCTATGACCACACAATCTATGACTCAAGTACCTTTCCTGGACCTAAAGCGCCAATACGCTACGATTAAAGACGAGGTTGCTATCCGCATGCAAGAAGTGATTGATAGTTGTGCTTTTGCCGGAGGTCCGTTTACCGAAAAATTTGAAAACGCCTTTGCAGAATATTGCCAGACAGACTATGCCATTGGTGTTAACAGCGGGACATCCGCCTTACACCTGGCTATGTTAGCGCTGGGAATTGGACCTGGTGATGAAGTTATCCTACCAGCCAATACCTTTATCGCGACTGCCTGGGGCATCTCTTATGTAGGCGCCACTCCTGTTTTTGTCGATTGCGACGAATACTATAACATTGATCCTGCGAAGATCGAAGAAAAGATTACCGAGAAAACAAAAGCCATTGCAGCTGTTCATCTTTATGGTCAGCCATTTGATGTCGATGCTGTAAAAGCCATTGCGGACAAGCATGGAATATATCTTGTGGAAGACGCAGCACAAGCTCATGGTGCTTATTACAAAGGAAAACGAGTAGGTGGATTTGGCGAGATGGCCTGTTTTAGCTTCTATCCCGGAAAAAATCTGGGAGCCTACGGAGAAGGGGGCGGTATAACGACCAACAACGAAGCTTATACCAAACACCTTCACCGGCTTAGAAACCACGGCGCGGATGTTCGTTACTATCACGATGAGCTGGGCTATAATATGCGCCTGGATGGTTTACAAGGAGCTGTTCTTAACGTAAAACTTCCACACCTGGATAGCTGGAACGAAGGCCGTCGTAATGTCGCCACCCGTTACCACAATGAAATTACAAATCCTGCTGTTGCCTTGCCAAAGGTGAGAACAGAGGTAGAGCCAGTCTATCATTTGTTTATTGTAACGGTTGACAATCGTGATGAATTCCGTGATTTTCTCAGTGAGAATGGCGTGGGTACCGGCCTTCACTATCCCGTGCCTTGTCACCTCCAAAAAGCCTATGCGGATCTAGGTCATCAGAAAGGTGATTTTCCTAAATCAGAATATTTAGCGGATCATTGCGTCTCACTTCCTATATTTGCAGAAATGACAGAGGCGGAAGTCTCTCATACAATTGCAGTGATAAATTCTTACCAGAACAATGGCTAAAAAGCAATCAAAGAAAAACGTAACCAAAAAGTCAGTAACAGCAACGGCGAAAAAGAAGGGTGGAGCCAAAAAAACGGCCTCGAACAAACCCCCAAAGCCGAAGTATATCTTTCCGGAGTTTCGAACCGCTATGGATGAAACTTATCAGAAAGTGTTTAAAATCAGTGCTGGCATGATGCTGTTGATCATGGTGATTAGTTCGCAGTTTGTGGGTATCGCCGCGGATGATCGAATGCAGAATGAATATGAGCAAGAGTTAATGGCGTATTATAGCAGCTTTGGTGAAGACGAGGGCGCGCTGAACCTGGAGAAAACGAAAATGCATCTCTACGGTGGTTTTTTCGAAGTCCTCACCGGAACGGTAAACAGAGTGTTGGGAAATAGTACGCCAAGTGACCCGGGCTATCACAATGTCCGCCATTTCTTCAATGCGGTATTCGGCTTCGCAGCGATGGTTTTTGTTGCGTTGATTGCCCTTGAAATTGCAGGTTGGCAAGCAGCCTTGATTGCACTGTTTTTTATCTTTCTATCTCCTCGGTTTTTCGGTCATTCCCTGATGAATCCAAAGGACATCCCTTTTGCTACGGGTTATATCATGACCTTATACTATACCATTCGTTTGATGAAACAATTGCCCCAGCCCAGTTGGAAGACCTTGATAGGCCTGAGTCTGGGGATCGGCATAGCCATTGGCGTACGCGTTGGTGGGCTTTTATCAGTAGCAACGATGGGGCTGTTTGTAGGGATTCATTTTTTACTTAATTATGGTCTGAAAAACCTGATCAGTCCGATCACAGGTAAATACGCTTTGTACACGATTGGTCCAACCTTGGTAGGGATTGTCTTTGCCATATTGTTTTGGCCATACGCCATGCAAAACCCCATCGCACATATGCAGGAGTCTTTGTCTGCCATGTCGCAATATGCCTTGGATTTGAAGCTGTTATTTAATGGGGAAATGATCTATTCCAAAAAACTACCCTGGGACTATGTGCCGCGTTGGGTCTTTGTGACCATTCCGATGTTTGCCATTCTCGGCATCGTGATCACCATTATTTTTGCGAAGTCGATGTTTCAGAAATACTCCGGGCTACTACTCAGTTTGGTGATATTTTCCTTTCTCTTCCCTTTCATTTATGTCATGGCTAAGGACTCTGTTTTATACGACGGATGGCGCCATTTGATTTTTCCTTATGTGGCCGGTGTAGCTTTGTTTGCCGTGGCCTGGAATCATTTGATCGAGCAATTTAAAGAAAATCGAAAAGTGCTCTATGCTATTTTGGGTGTCGGTGCAATTACCATG
>CBDUIU010000753.1:0-2566 GCA_965367335.1 uncultured Saprospiraceae bacterium | reverse complement strand
GGGTGGTAATCAAAAAAAAATTCCGTTTTATTTTGAATCAGTGATCCAGGGGTGTTGTCTGCCAGTTGAGGTAAGCGATATTGAGCAAAGCCACTTTCTCCTGGTAAAAGCGTTAAAGAATCAAAGGTTATTTTTATCCAACCGGTGTACAAAACCTCCAGGTTAAAGGCATGGCTGGCTGCCCCCATTTCCAATCCGCTTAGATCAAGCTTATCTGATAAGGAATCCCGAATAATAACCCGCCGAATGGTGTCGGAGGTTTCGTTGTAGAAAGTGAGTAAGTATTCTATATCTGTATTTGTGGGAATCTGATGATTAAGACCTCTCCCTTTTGGAAAAGCATATTTATTGTTATCACTGATTAGATCAACACTTTCCCGGCAATCTTTAGCAATAAACAAATCAGCATCATCTTCTGCAAATTGATTCACATAGCCCCGGCTAAAATCTCCCAGGCTATTTGTGCCACAACCTTCTACAGCTATCGTTGGACGACTATGCCCGGGATGCGCTTCCGCTTGCTCGGCGGTGATACGGACTGTTTGGCCAAAAGGAACGAGCGGCATTGCCATCAATTCACCAGGAGCTAATTGAATCCGGGTAGTTCTACTGACGATTTGATCTTCAATAATTATAACTTGCTGGGCCTTCGTCATTCCCCCGGAACCTTTATTGTTTAGCGTAACTTTGACGGTGTCATTAACACATGTCGCTTTGACTTCCAGGGATGAATTATCCCAGGTTGGGAGGATCGGCAGACAGGTAGTTTGAGGGAAAATCTGTGCATCAATGCAATAGGTCTCATTAGCTGAGGTGCTGTTGCAATCAAGTAATAGCTGAAGGTCAATGCTATTACAGTATCCAGCTTCGAGGTCTCCGAGGAGGAAGTGATAGCGCTGATTACCTAAGTTCGTAAAAGGCAGCGCTGCACTAGAAATACTGATCTCCTCCGGTAATTGTAATTCCAGGTAGGCACCAGTGGCTGTGTCGGTACCCCGGTTGCAATAGCGAACCGTAAAGCGATTATCGACACAGCGCACCAGGCTTGCCGTAGCAAGATCTACCTGCAGTACAGCACAATCATACTGTACTTGCATGGGGAAATTAACAGTCGAAGTATCAAGTGAATTAGTTAAGCTTACATTGATGTTTTGCTGGCAGCTGCGCCAATTGTCTACCCCGAAAATACTGAGGTTGTAGGTGCCGGTGTTCACCTGGATTTCATAAAATCCATTGCTGTCCGGACGAGCATAATACGAGTCTGATAACCCTTCTGCCACAACAATCCAATCATTACTACCTTCTTCGGCATCATCTGAACAAGTATTATTAAGATCAAGAAAAACCCGGCCTTGGATGACCCCGTTGACGATATCGCCCTGTGGTGAACTGTGAACCAACAGACCATCACTTCGTGTGATTTGATTGCCATTGAAAGTCCGTTGGATACCGGTTACCGTGAAACTGCCGTCTGGGTTTATAATAATGCCTTTTCCCGTTTCTTCCGCTGGCCCACCAAAGCTATCAAAGCTCAATTCGTTACCATCTAAATCAGTTTTAAGGAAAAAGTAGTCTCCATTTCCATTTTGAAAAGTTATTCCAGTAGTTGTAATTGTATTGTCAGCTGAGCGTGCGAAGTCAAACACATTTTCTCCTTCAACTGCATCACCATAGGAATGGATCCAAAGGGAATCGCCATTGAAATCGGTCTTAAATAAATAGGCGTCCGGTTTGTTTTGACCTTGTTGTTTGCGGGCACCGGTAAAGAGGAGACCGTCGGAAAGTGCCAGGATAGCACGAACATCCATAGAGTCTGTCGTGCTACCATAGCTTTGGGTCCATAATAAGTTGCCGTTCAGGTCAGTTTTTATCAAAACCAATTGGGCGAGAAAATCGATGCTGGTATTATTTGTAACACTGGCAATGAGGTAACCGTCCGGTAAAGCTTCAACAGCCATGCCTTCGACCGCCTGATCAAAAGTTGTTGACCAGTCTTCATCCCCATCCTTATCCAGTTTGATTAAATAGACTTCCGGATTGCTGAAACAACTGATGCAACCAGTAATAATATAGCCGCCATCATCAGTTGTGTGGATACTGTTAGCTCTCTCCGTGCTGTTGTCCGGCCCATAGTTTTTCTGCCATAACTCATGACCTTGCATATCTGCTTTGAACACAAAAATATCAGCCCCCTGGCTAAAACTATTGCTACTACCGACGGCCACGATCCCACCGTCATTGCTGAAAACCATATCACGGGCATCTTCCCGTTCTGCACCGCCATATTGTTGAAACCATTGTGCTTTTCCGTCTACATCCAATTTTAGCAGGAAAGCATCATCAGCGGCTGTAATATTTGGTACGCCGGTACGGCCGGTAAGTAGGTAGCCCCCATCTGGAGTGGCCAGGATAGCATTACTTTCAGAAATGGCCGGATAGCCATGAAACCAACTTTGAGCAGTAGAAGGGAAAGGGAGCAGGAGGCAACAAAGACTTAGAAATAGAAAAACCCAGTCTTTACCAGGGGTGAGACCATCAGCGTTTTGTCCTTTAATTTGGTTAGTAG
>CBDUIU010000752.1:0-2569 GCA_965367335.1 uncultured Saprospiraceae bacterium | reverse complement strand
GGTCATGTTTTTTAAACTTATTAAGTAGGACCTGCCCCGCATTTATTTTTACATTATAGTTGATGATATTAGCAAAAGAATGTTCTCCACTCACAGTCATATTTAAAGCATTGCTTTGGATAAACATGGAAGGGATTATCACTTTCCCATCTTTCACCTCCAACCAATTGCGCATATTGACAAATTTGATATGCCGTAAGTCTTGCATTTTAAGGATATTAGAAAAATCGTATAACATGCGAAAATTAACAAGTTCCCCATTGTCAATACTGATATCCCCTAAGACCCTTAAATCCTCTTCCATGAATTGGCCTTTTTCATCCCAAAAAACATCAACTGCAATTTTTCCGTTAACAGTACCTTTTACATTTTTATAGGATAAAACTTGCTGTCCAAAATCTTCAAATTGGCGGAATAGCTCTTTAAAATCAATTCGACGGCAATCTACCTTAGCCCGGACGTAAGGCTTATTGGTAAAAAACCCTTTCCCATTCAGGTTTACTCGTCCACCCATTGCAATAGTACTTCCCTTGATGATTAGTTCATTGTTATGAAAAGTAAAAGTCCCTTTAAAATCTTCCCCTTCGACTTTTCGATAATTATATGCTCCAATTGTAGCGTTGATTGTCCCTTTAAGATATTGTGTAATGCGTTGGCGATTGATATTATTTGCTGCTTTGATGGTTTGTTTTTCTGAGACCTTTTGAGCTTCACTTTCATCTGCAACATTTGTGATGGCTACTAAACGGTCAAAATCGATTTGGTCTGCACGAAGGTTAGCTTCAAAATCCAATTGTGCCCGATTGGTATTTAGTGAATCAGAGAATAGTACCGGTAGTAAATTTTTAAAACTACCATCTACGTACAACTCACTACCTACTCCCTCAATCTTAAGATTTTTAACCTCCATAGCGTTATCTTCAATCCTCAACTCACCTTTATCAACTAATAAATTTTCTCCTTTAATCAGTAAGGAAGCATCATCAAAAACCAAGGACCCACTCGCTTTCACTCGTTTGATACGTTGAGGATTAATCATATCCCGCCAACGACCTTTAACTGCAAGATTTTTTATTTCTAACTCCCCACTTCCATTTGTAATATGAGAAATATTGAATAAAGGATAAATAGACTTTAAGGGCAGAACCCCGTCTAAATTAAATAGGATATAAGGAGTAATAAAATTAGAAATTCGTAGTCTGGACTCAATAAGTTCCCGGTTAAAATATCCTTTAAAATCTTTTACTTCAAAGACCATACTCTTCCAGGTATGTTCTTTCCCATTACTTAAAGAAGCCTGAAAAGTAACCTCTTCTAATGCTTTAGTAAGTTTATTACTGGATATCCGGCCATTTTTCAAACCAAACACGGCATTGAGAGATGGTAATTGTTTTTCACTGAGTTTCCCTTTGACACTCCCGTCAAAGTAAAAAGTCCCTTTCGTGCTGAAATCACTAAAATAATCGCGATATTCGCCAGGCAACCAAGTAAGTAGCCCAGCTAAACTTCCTTTCTTATTTTTTAAAATCAGATCAAAATCTGTATGACCTTGATCTCGATCTATACTTCCATTTACCTTAAAAGTATTTTCTTCTATTCCCAACACAACCTCACTCATTTCATAATGCTGCTTTTTTATATCTACATCAATATCAGCATTATAAACAATTTTCTTTCCTGCTAAAAATTTTTTCCCATCTACCTCTAAATAACGGGATTTCATGACTGCTTCAGAGATCAATGAAAAACGGTCACTAGCAAATTCTCCGGAAAGTGTAGCATCTTTAATTTCAAAAAACAGCTTTTGCTTACTCCGAGCATCTTTATAAATCAACTCAACATCCTCTAATTCGGCAGAGCTTATGGATAGTCCTACCTGGCGACTGGAGGTCGTGGGTGTCTTATCCTGGTCTGCATTCTTCTTTATTACATCAACATTGAGATTTCCTTTACGGTCAATATCAATCACGATTGAGCCATTCTGAATAACAACAGAATGGACTTGAATACTCGAGGAAAAAAGGCTGAGTAGTTTAAAGCGGAATGCGATAGTACCAGCTTCGAGAAGAGGTTTACCTTTAGCATCATTAAGTAGAACGCCTTCCAAGTTGGCCGAAGCATCGGGAAAACCAGTTAATAAGGACAAGCTAACATCATCAACTTTGATTTCTGACACAAGTAGTTTATTGACCTCAGCAATCACATGAGCTCCGATTTCTTTTTCGAAAAAGGTAGCAATGATCACAGACCCTGCAACCAAGCTAGCCAATAAAATGCCTGAGACAATAAAGAGGCGTTTGAATAATCTTTTCATAAACCAAATAAGGGTGATTGGGCTTCTCTTAAAACGAGTGATACAAGCAAATGTAAGTTAGCGATTTTACAGAATAGTTAACGATTTTTATTGATGTGTTATTGGGTGTGAAAGAAATAGAGAAAAAAAATTTACCCGTTACTTGACAGATAAAAATAATGCGCCTATATTTGCACCCGCTATCGGGCGATTAGCTCAGCTGGTTCAGAGCACCTCGTTTACACCGAGGGGGTCGGGAGTTCGAATCTCTCATCG
>CBDUIU010000751.1:0-2590 GCA_965367335.1 uncultured Saprospiraceae bacterium | reverse complement strand
AACAAAAAAAGCCTAGCAGCATTGCTACTAGGCTTAAGCGGTCCGGACGGGACTCCCCGCCTGAACGATTTCAGTCGGGCAGGGAACCCGTTTTGGCTGAGCCGAGATGCCAGGCATGTATGCTAATCAATAGGGTTTTGTAGTCAGGAGCGGAGGTGGAGAAATTCTATTGTTTATACTTTAGCTGAGATCTAAAATATAAAAAGGTATAAAACAAAAAAAGCCTAGCAGCATTGCTACTAGGCTTAAGCGGTCCGGACGGGACTCGAACCCGCGACCCCATGCGTGACAGGCATGTATTCTAACCAACTGAACTACCGGACCATTATCTATTTAAACCAAAACCTTCGTTTCGGCGTTATAATCTGCTGTGTTTCTTACAAAAGCGATGCAAATATAAGCGCGTTTTTCGAATGGCGCAAGACTTCAGGGGAAAAATTAAAAAAAAGTTTGCCATGGGCGGGCTTCTCCCCTGCAATTACTAATTTTGTGTTCTGGCTGAACTACAGCGGAGTGAGACTTGTTCTACTACATACCTAATAAAACAATCGATTATGGTCTTTTTAGACTTTGAAAAATCTTTGGAAGTGCTTTACGAGCAATTGGAGCGGCTGCAACAAGTCGGAGAAATGGGGGATATTGATGTGTCTGATAAGATCAAGGAACTGGAGAATAAAATTAAAAATCAGCGCAAGGAGATTTACAGTAACTTAAATGGCTGGCAGAAAGTCCAGCTTTCCCGACATCCAGAGCGACCCTATACGCTACATTATGTGGATATGATGTGCAAAAAGTTTGTGGAAATGCACGGAGATCGCTGTTTTGCGGATGATAAAGCGATCGTTGGTGGTATGGCTAATCTGGATGGACAAACAGTAATGATCATTGGACATCAAAAGGGCGTGAACACCAAAATGCGGCAGTATCGCAATTTTGGAATGGCTAACCCAGAGGGCTATCGCAAAGCGCTGCGACTCATGAAAATGGCAGAACGTTTTGGATTTCCCATTGTCTCGCTGATTGATACGCCAGGTGCCTTTCCCGGCATTGAGGCAGAAGAACGTGGGCAAGCGGAAGCCATTGCCCGTAATTTATTTGAAATGGCGCAGCTTTCTGTACCTATTGTTTGTGTCGTCATTGGTGAAGGGGCCTCCGGCGGTGCTATTGGTATTGGCTTAGGTGATCGGGTGTATATGTTGGAAAACACCTGGTATTCTGTCATTTCTCCGGAATCTTGTTCTTCTATACTCTGGCATAGCTGGGAAAATAAAGAACAGGCAGCCGAATCGCTGAAATTAACGGCTGATGATATGTTTGAATTCGGCATCATCGATGGCATTATAAAGGAACCTCTTGGTGGTGCGCATAATGCTCCGGAAGATATGGCCAAGGCCTTAAAACGCCATATTAAAAAAGCGATTGCCGAACTCAATGAACTAACACCCGAAGAACGAATAGAGCAACGCATTAATAAATACGCCAGCATTGGCGTTTATGAACGAAGGGAAGCTCCCGTGCAAGCCGATAAGAAGGAAGTTTAAGTTGGGATTTTGCTAGCAAGGATTTTAATCCGTTTTTTGCCTGACCCCCGAGCAAAACCGAGAACATACTATGGAGTTTATTCGCAAATTGCGTTACAAATTGCATGACCGCTATTTGGAAAAAGCGGTTGCAAAAATGAGTCAAAGTCATCAATCTTTGGCTTTTACTGATGTCAAAAACATCGGAGTACTATTCGATGCTGAAAAAAGTGCCCATTATAAGCCGATAAAAGCCTTTATTAACCAGCTGAAAGATCAGAAAAAGCAGGTGAAAGTTTTGGGGTATTTTAAAGGAAAACATGATCACAAAAATTTAGAATACCGAACCTTTGGTCAAAAAAACCTTGATTGGTACCTTCGGCCCAAAGGCTTTGAAGTAGAGGATTTTCAAAGACATCAATTGGATGTACTCATCAATTGTTGTCTTACTCCCGAGTTACCTTTGGAATATCTCTCGGCAACTTCAAATGCCCAATTTCGTATTGGCCCTTTCACCAGTAATAGCCTCTGTTATGATTTGATGCTTGATATCCCGGAGCCAGAGGATATCAGCCACTATATAAGGCGAGTAGAACATTTTCTCAAACATTTGAATCAATCGCAGCATGAGTCAAACGCAGTTTAAAGGAGTTGGAGTCGCTTTGGTCACTCCCTATGATACCAACGGGGAGGTTGACTTTCCCGCCCTTGAACGTATCATTGAATATACGATCTCCGGTGGAGTAGATTTTTTGGTATCACTGGGAACGACAGGGGAAGCAACTGCATTGAGCCACGATGAGTGCCAGGCCATTTTAGATTTTACAGTGCAGGTAGCAGCGGAGCGTTTACCCATCGTGGCCGGTTTTTTTGGTGGTAATAATACCCAGCATATCATTGATCGCATTAACAGTTATGATCTTGAAGGTTGTGCGGCGATCATGTCCAGCTCTCCGAGTTATTTGAAGCCGACACAGGAAGGGATTTTTCAGCATTATATGAAAATTGCGGAGGCCTCTCCATTTCCTATTATTATCTATAATGTACCAGGGCGTACGGCATCTAATGTG
>CBDUIU010000750.1:0-2592 GCA_965367335.1 uncultured Saprospiraceae bacterium | reverse complement strand
ATTACCACTTGTAGTGAAGTCCCGGATGCGGCCACCTTAACTGCGATAGACAATTGTGATCCAAACATTACGGTCGCCTTTGAAGAAATCATTACAAATGAAGCAAATTGTGCAACGGGTTACACAATAACCAGAACCTGGAGTACCAGTGATTGTGCCGGAAATGCTATTTCACATACACAGGTGATCGGTATCCCTGCAACCGGACCTATCACCAGCAGCAACTATGCGGAAGAGATCATGATTACATGTGGTGAGGACATTCCTGAGGTGCCAGAATTGTCCTTTATGGGTGGATGTGGCGACTATACAGTAGTGTTCAACGAAGAAACACAATTTTCTGACGATTCTGATGATTATATGATCATAAGAACCTGGGATGTAACCGATGCCTGTGGCAATACGGAATCCTTTGAGCAGCTCATTTTTGTGATGCAGCCGCAATTAGAAACAGTATTTATTGATATATGTGTAGAAGATCCAACCATTGATCTGGTAAATTATTTACCTGCGTCATTCGACACTAACGGCACCTTTGAAATATTGACTGCCGGAATGGTCTTAAATGGAAGTATCCTGGATCCTTTGGCTGTGCCAGTAGGTGAATATCAGATCGCCTATAGCTCAACAGAAGGAAGCTGTAAATACTATGTTGATTTTACCATAACGGTAAATGCTGACTGTGTGCCTTGTGGCGTGGCAAATATTACGCCTTCTAAAACTGTAACGCCAAATGGTGACGGTGTTAATGATGTATTTGAAATTAAGGGCGTAGAGTTCTGCGACTTTAACTTCGACCTGATGATCTTCAACAGATGGGGAGCTAAGGTATATGAAACAAAAGATTATCAGAACAATTGGGGAGGTAACTCTCCGAATAATTCCTTCGGGAATTCGGGTATGCTACCGGCAGGTACTTATTACTATATCATTAAAGTAACCAATAAGGACTTTAAACCGGTGAATGGATATATCTATCTCGGATCTAATTAAAACCTACTAGTATGAAAACGGCAAAAAATATTTTATTCCTATTCATTTTTTCCCTGAGCAGTTTGATGACCGCGCAACAGTTACCGCAGTTCACTCAGTATATGTTCAACACCATCTCTGTAAACCCTGCCTATGCAGGTAGTAGAGAGACCTTGAACGTCACTGCTTTGCATAGAAATCAGTGGGTTGGGATCGATGGAAATCCTAGGACGAGCACCTTTTCATTACATGCTCCATTGCGAAATGACCGGGTTGGCCTGGGGCTTTCTTACATCAGTGACAGACTGGGCTTTGAAAGCACTAATTACATATACGGTGATTTTTCATATACCATCCCAGTGAGTCTGAAAGCGAAACTTTCATTTGGATTAAAAGCTGGATTTACAAACTATCAATTAGAAACGCCAGACAATAATGATACGTTTTTTGCATCGAGTTTTAACCAGTGGTCTCCTAACGTAGGTGCCGGTGTTTATTTGAGTACCAACAGATGGTACGCAGGGGTATCATCTCCCAGAATACTTAAAACAGATTTAAATCAAGGGGAGTTTGAAGCTTTGGAACGTCCTAGCTATTATTCAATCGCCGGATTGGTTCTTGATCTATCTCCTACAGTTAAGTTCAGACCCTCTGTGTTGGCAAAAATAACCAACGGAGCACCCACCAGTATGGATGTTTCTGCACACTTTTTATTCTATGACAAACTTTGGCTTGGAGCTTCCTATCGTTTTAATAATGCGGATGGTTTTGGAGCACTCCTAGACTTTCAGGTCTCAAAAGACTTTAGACTGGGATATGCTTATGATATGCCAACTGGAGAGATAAGGCCCTACTCTACCGGAACCCATGAGATCATATTGATCTATGAGACACTATTCAAACAAAAAGGTCCGGCTAAATCACCTAGATACTTCTAAAAAATATTTACCATGAGACACCTAACATACATAGTATTCACTCTACTTTTTTCCTTGATCATTACCACGGGTCAGGCTCAATATGGAGCACAGAAACGTGGCGATTATTACTTTGGCCAGTTTCAATACAGCAAAGCCATCAAAGAGTATGAAAAGATGGTGGAAGGTAAGTTCAATAGCGACTATGCCCACCAGCGACTTGCGGAATGCTATCTGCTGATTCGCGACTTTAAAAAGTCTATACCTCATTTTGAGGCGGTGATCAATAAAACAAGTATCCCTACAGATTACTATTTCAAATACGGTATGGCGCTGTATAGTGACGGGCAATTAGATAAAGCAGAAGATTGGTTAAAGAAATACAAAAAATACAACAAGAACGATTCTCGTGTCAAACGATTTCTAAAGGATGGTAATTTGGCCTCAGTAGTTTTTAATAGTAGGGAACGCTATGAAGTTAAAACCGTTCCATTCAATACAAGTCAAAGTGATTTTGGTGCTTTTGTCAATGGAGAATATCTATATTTTGCTTCTTCCAGAAAAGATTTGGTAGATGGTGATGAATACGGTTGGAACGATGAGCCCTGGCTCGATATTTTTATGGTAAAAGAAGATAATCTTGAATCTATTCCTGAGAAAATTAAAGGTGATATTAATACAAGGTTTCATGAAAGTTCGCTTG
>CBDUIU010000749.1:0-2604 GCA_965367335.1 uncultured Saprospiraceae bacterium | reverse complement strand
TCCACCTTTCCTCATACTAAAGCACGAATGCAGCCTTTTATCAAACCTGCAATGAAAAACGCGCAGATGATGTGGCTCAGTCCATTTGGAGATCGTTTTTCTTTCGATTTTGCTAAGGAATTGATCGTTCAAGAAAAATTAGGGCAAGATGCAGATCCGGATCTTTTGTTTATCGGTTGTTCAACCGCGGATAAAATCGGCCACCACTATGGTCCAATGAGCCAGGAAATTCAAGATTACTACTTGTGGTTGGACAGATACCTGGGGGAGTTTCTTAATTTCCTTGACCAGACCGTTGGTAAAGGCCGCTACTTATTGGTTCTTAGTGCAGACCACGGTGTGATGCTCATGCCTGAAGAGTTGGAGCGACAAGGCAAACCAGGAAGGCGTATACCAAGAGGGCATTTCCAGAGAGCTGTCAATGCAGCTGCGCAGAAAGTCATGCAGGTTCATGGCCTGGAGCAGCCCATCGTAGCCATGGCAACAGGATCCGGAATTAGTTTGAATTATCAGGAAGCAAAAGAGAAAGGGATACCTGAAGACTTACTTCGTCAGGAATTGGCTAAAGCACTGAAAATCATTCCTTACATTTCTGATGCCTATACTCTTGATGAACTAATTAATCCAGAGGTTCGCCGTAAATATATTGAGCATTATCGCCGTTCGTATGACCCGGAGCAGGGCTATGACATAAAATTACGCTTTAAGGAATATGTATTAGCCGACACCGGACAAACAGGTGTAGGTCATGGCTCCCCTTATAGCTATGATACCCATATCCCCATCATCTTTTATGGTAATTCGATCCCACAGGCTGGTATTCCACGCAGAGTATCTTCTGTTGACATGGTTACAACTACCCGTTCCAATGGATATGGATGGACAGTTGTTGCCAGAAGTTGTAAAGTGGTAATCCTGCATCTATAATTATTTATTTAACGATACACCGTGTTAAGGTTAATCTTACTTCTCTTAAGTATATTTTTTATCACTAACTGCGCTCACAAAAGAATAGTCGAAGCAGATGATAACATTGCGCTTACACATAAGGTAATCTGGGATTACGTCAATACCTTTGATGATCTGTTCCCGGAACTAAAGCCGCCCAAGGTGAAATACAAACGGATTGATGGATTTGCCTATTTCAGTGATAATAGGAATACTATTTATTTGGCTACTTATGATCAATTGACGAAAGCTTTTAAAAAACAACTGATTTACTGGGCAGAGGGCGCTCCTAAAACAATAACCTCACGTCAGCTTTACAATGACTGGTACATGATAATGGATTTGGCGGCAGCCTTAAGTTGGTACCTCACAGATCATGTAGGTTTAGTTTATCTTAATCACCGAAAACGAATTCAGAATACCTACATTCTTGCTTGGATCTTTCTGAGAGAAAATAAATTTTACGGGAAAAAAGAAAAAGAATGGATTCAACTGATCCGACATATTAACAAACAAGCAAGAAGTCAGCTAGGTAATATAGAAATAATGGTTTATTACAACTCTGGATTTATTAAACCCGATCAATCTACTGCATATTACACTTACTTCAATACCCTGATTCTTTTGAAATCACACCAGATGAGTAAAAAAATAGAAATGTCAGATTTATTGCAATGGTTTGAAACGCAGAAAAAACAAAACTCAGATGGGGTTCTACAGGAAGAAGGATTATAAGCCGACTTTTATCCTCATTTTATCATAAACCAATAACAAGATACTTTCGGCTCTTAAATCTTTATAGCTTCCAATCCTAATTTCCGTCCTTCTTCCAACATAAACTCATACGCTTGCTCATACTCATTGGGTATCTGCCCATCCAGGATCGCTTCCCGGATAGCCGCTTTAATAACACCAACTTGCTTTGACGGACTAATGCCAAAAGTCTCCATAATCAATTCCCCGGTGATCGGTGGTTGCCAATTTCTTATTTGATCTTTTTCCTCTACCTCTTTCAATTTTTCCCGCACCAACTCGTAATTCTCTAAATAACGCTTTACCTTTTTAGGGTTTTTAGAAGTAATGTCAGCTTCGCAAAGCATCATCAAATCATCAATATCATCACCGGCTTCATAAAGTAATCGTCGGATGGCAGAATCGGTAATGTTCTCCTTGGTCAAGCTAATTGGGCGGAGGTGTAGTCTTACCATCTTCTGGACATATTTCATTTTTTGATCCATCGGGAGTCGCATTCTACGAAAAATCCGAGGTACCATAGCTGCCCCTAAAGCCTCGTGCCCGTGAAAAGTCCATCCGTGTTCTTTGTGAAAACGCTTGGTAGGTGGTTTGGCAATATCATGAAGAATAGCAGACCATAGCAGCCAAAGGTTTTTAGTATTGGCTCGTAGGTTATCTAAAACCTCAAGGGTGTGGTAAAAATTATCCTTATGACCAATACCATTGCGAATCTCAACGCCTTGTAAGGCAGCCATTTCGGGAAAAATGATCTGCAACAAACCTGTTTGGTATAACAATTTAAAACCAACGGAGGGTTGATGAGATAAAATTATTTTTTCTAGCTCGCCTGTTATCCTTTCTTTCGAAATGATATTGATCCGATTACGATATTTTGATAACCCTCTTAAAGTCGTCTCCTCG
>CBDUIU010000748.1:0-2610 GCA_965367335.1 uncultured Saprospiraceae bacterium | reverse complement strand
TCAAATGCGGATGCGGGCGGCGAAAAGGATCGACTAGGCCGTTGTTTAGAAAATTTCCGTCAGTGGGTAAATCAGGATGAAAATCATGTCCGTAAGCAAAATATTTAACCCCAAGCTCATTGGTATACTCGATAGACTGGTCAACCCAGTCCCAGATAAAGCCACCTTGCAAAGCGGGATAGGCTTCGATGGTATCCCAATAGTCCTGTAAATTGCCGACGCTGTTACCCATAGCGTGGCAATATTCGATCATAATAGCCGGGCGATCGGGGTTCGTCTTCGCATAATCTGTTAGTTTTTTAATAGATGGATACATAGGACAAAAGATATCCGTATAGGCCTTTGTTTCTGCCGGCTCGTATTGTACTGGCCGGGTGCCATCGTTTTGCTTCAACCATTTGTAAGTAGCTTCGAAAATTTTGCCATGCCCCGCTTCATTACCTAATGACCAAATGATGATGGATGGATGATTTTTATCGCGATGAAACATTCGCTGGGTACGATCCAGATGAGCCGGTAGCCAACTCATCTCATTGCCGATTTGCGTCTCCTCGGAATTGGCCAGGGGGTGACTTTCAATATTTGCTTCGTCAATGACATATAAGCCATATTGATCACAGAGGTCATACCAATCCGGATGATTGGGATAATGCGAAGAGCGAACTGCGTTGATATTGTACTGCTTCATCAGTCGGATATCCTGCATCATCAACTCCCGATCGATGACATGTCCCGTCAGCGGATGTGTTTCGTGACGATCTACTCCTCTGATGTCGATGGCTTTACCATTGACAAGCAGCTGTCCATTTTTAATTTCGACCGTTCTGAATCCGACTTCTTCATTAATCACTTCCAGTACTTGTGAAGTGGCCGCATCGGTGAGTTTGATTTCCAGATAATAAAGGTTGGGCGTTTCGGCAGTCCATTGTTTAGGATTTGATAACGTGGTTGCAAAAGCCGCTGTAGTCGATTGTCCGGGATTTACCTGAAGTGTTTTATTGGCCGAAAAAACCGGACGGAAAGCCTGCTGAACATCATATAACTTCATACTGACCTGAACCGAAGCTGAGCTGGTGTCATTATCATTTTTTACTTCAATTTGTGCATCAACAACTCCATGCTGATAAGCAGTATCCAAACCCGATTTGACAAAAAAGTCCCGGATATGTGTTTTAGGCACTGCATACAGATATACTTCCCGCTCTATCCCTGACAAGCGCAGCATATCCTGGCTTTCCAGGTAACTGGCATCACTCCAACGGTAAATTTGAATGGCTAATGTATTCTTTCCCTTTTTAAGATATTGGCTGACATTAAACTCTGCCGGCGTCTTAGACCCCTGCGAAAAACCCACCTGCCGACCGTTTACCCAAACATAGAGCGCTGATTTAACTGCCCCAAAGTAGATAAAAACTTCCTGCGCTTCCCAAGCATCAGGGATTTCAAAAGTATGGCGATAAGAGCCAACCGGATTGTATAATTCGGGCACTTGTGGCCAACTGGTGGTAAACGGAAATTTTTCATCCAAATAAATGGGATAATCATAACCATGTATTTCCCAATTCCCCGGAACGGGAAAATACTCCCAGCTACGATCATCGTAGTCCGGCTGAAAAAAGTCAATCGGACGATCCGCCGGATTACGAACCCAATTGAATTTCCAAAACCCATTTAAGGATTGAAACCGCGTAGAATTTTCTTTATTCCCCTTTAGCGCAACTCGTTCATTTTCATAGGAAAAAAAATGGGCCCGGGGCGCTTCTTTATTAATCCCGAAAACCTGATGATTTGCGTGAGGCTCCTGACCCACTACCTGAATCATCAATAAAAGGTGAAACGAAAGGATGAATAAATATTTCATTGAACAGTTAGTTTTTAGGAAGTCCCTATTTCTGTTATTCACTTTGATCGTAGGCCTCCCGGATAAGATCCTCTCCCAGCACTTGTGATAAATTCTTTAGGAAAAAATCGGCATGGGATTGATTAAAACACATTGGTGGTTTAATTTTCATAACATTATGCAGTGGACCATCGGTGCTCATCAATACACCACGCTGCTGCATTCGGTTTGCGAGATAAGTAGCAGCTTCTGCGGCGGGTTCCAAGGTCTCCCGATTCTTGACTAATTCAAAACCCAGGAAGAGTCCGTGCCCTCTGACATCGCCAATGATTGGAAAGCGATCTTGTAACCCTCGCAATCCCTTTAACAGATAAGCGCCCATTTCCCGGGCGTGACTTTGCAATTGTTCTTCCTGAACGACCTTAAGCACCTCCCTGCCAATCGCACAGGAAACCGGATTGCCGCCGAAAGTATTAAAGTACTCCATACCGTTAGCAAAAGCCTCGGCTACCTCAGCAGTTGTCACCACTGCAGCTAAAGGGTGGCCGTTGCCAATGGGTTTTCCCAGGGTAACAATATCCGGGATGACATCTTGCAATTCAAATCCCCAGAAGGTATCTCCTACCCTGCCAAAACCCACCTGTACTTCATCAGCAATACACAGCCCACCAGCAGAGCGAATATGCTGATACGCCTCAGCTAAATAGCCTTTCGGTAAGACGATCTGTCCACCACAACTCAAAATGCTCTCACAAATAAAACCGCCGATA
>CBDUIU010000747.1:0-2619 GCA_965367335.1 uncultured Saprospiraceae bacterium | reverse complement strand
CGAACAATGGATTCTACGTTCCGAGATGAATGGCAGGTAACACCACGGCCTTTATCTGCGGTACAAGCAGAACCACCGGCAATACCTCCTACGTCCGTACAACCAATAGTAAATACGTGACCGATATCGTAATTCGCTGGACGAATAATTCCATCTAGTAAGGTTTGGATTTGATTTAATAAACCACCTCCATCACTTGGATTATTAAAAGGATCATTTAACGGATCGACATGAATGAGCACATTATTGTTAGCTATTAATTGAAATTTGATCGCTACTTCTACCTGATAAACGAGATTCAACTGTGCCATAGCACGGTCAAAGACAGACATAACATCTTCAGGTGTGCCCCCGTGCATCGTACCGAATTCACCGGTACAGGCCAGGGCTACATCATAGGTGAAGAGCTCTACGGCTTGTCCACTTCGTGGTGATGCGGCGGCTTCAATTATATTGGGATTCGGTTCCAGAATGGCAGTTGGATCAAAAACCTTGTCGTTGACGCCACACACGGGCATATCTGTTACTTCCAAATCTTTTAACCAAAAAACCCGATAGTATTCTGGTTGATCCCGATCAAATTGCTCAATGTCAATTTCGCCCTTTGGGGTACGGATCATTGCATAGAACCCCTGATAAGTATAGCCCAAGCGCACCGCCCAGCCTACTTGATTCACAGCTGTGCCGGAATAGGAGCGAATACCGGGAAACTTAGCAGCCAAGGCAGGTTTCATATTTGGCGCATCAAAAATTTCAAATAACTCACTTCCTCCGTCCGGCATCGGTAAACTGATATAATGCGGAGAACGACTTCCGGCCTGCCCTTCTTTCGGGATAGCAGCCAACTGCTGTTTCATCTGTTCAAAGTCAAGTTGATAGGCTCGGAAATGTTTGTAATGAACATCCTCAGGTTGCTGAACAGTTTCGCTCAAGGGCAACTCCTTCATTTGCTTTGTTTGCCAAAGAGAAATTGACTGTGCATGTAGACCAATACTCATACCTAATACACAGAGGAATAATGTAAATCTTCGCATCTTTTTGTTTTTAAACGTTTTTTCCGGAAAAGGGATAGATAGGCATTTATACAAAGATAGAGTATACTAAGCGAAAAGGGTAACAGGATGCGGGAATTTGTCGGGTAATGGGCACCTGATGGAGTTAGTTAGATGGATTAAGAAATTAAAAGCTAGCCCGCACTTGCGCCCGACCTACATGCACAATGGGTGAATCTCCGGTTTTTCGACCGTCATAACCAATATTCAACTGGATATTACGCGCTAACCGGCGATCAATTGAGAGGTTCCACAGGTAATTTTGGCCGGGACGAAGACCTTCCAGCATGGCAAACTCTATGGGTGTATTGCGCTGGCCGGTGTAGTCAACATTGACCAGGGAAGCGGCCATTCGGATCGAGGTGGTGGCGTTGCGATTATAGGTCAGTTCCAGGCTAAAGTCATGTTGAAGGGCTTTTTCGCCACCGGAATTAAGGGTGTTTTCGCTGTTGAGAAACTCGTACTTTAAAACGGTACGGAAATCTTTGACGGGTAAAAAGCTGAGCTCGGGTTGAATGCGGTGAAATTGGATTTGGTAGTCCCGTTCATCAAAAAATTCCGAGTCGTTTTCGCGGGAGCCAGCAGTTGTCTCAGTAATCAAACTAAATTTTTGATTGAGGTTCCAGCGAAAACGGAACTTGTATTCCTGGTTGATACGACTCTCGTAACCCGTGGTTAACGCACTACGATTGCGAGAGTCTGCCTGCCCGATTTGTAGGTCATATTTTGGGTTGGAACGATTAAAAAAAAGGGTATTGCGAAGTGAGGTATTCGTTGCGATCAACGAGGAGTCAGGCACGTCAAACTGAAAGGGGTTCCAGGCGGTGACCTCGTCTGATTCGCGGGTTCGGCGATTGATCAACAGGGTAGAGCGGCTAGAGAATTTACTGAACAACTTACGAAACCCTTTTTTATTATACCATAACTTTCTGGGGTTGACCGACAGGTTGTAATTCAACTGTACCTTGTTAGAACGGATAAAATCATCGGTGATGTTGACCACGCGAATATAATCAGCCTGGTCGGGAAAAGGAGCCAAGGCCATTTCGTTCGGCTGTAGTTGGCCGTCACTGTTGTACAAAGAATCTTGCCAGATATGGGTGCCCTCGCCCTTGTTGACTTTTAAGTAAACCACTTCAACGCGAGGCTCCTGACCGGACTCGATCTGATAACTGGTCGTAGATCGTAACAAGCCGTTTGCAGTGCTAAGCTGGTGCTCAATTCGGCCAAGTACGGTGTTTTGCGGGTCGTCATTACTTAGATCTTCGCGGAGGATGTCGAGTTGGCGATAAGTGACATTCCAGTTCAGTCGAGAGGCTTTACTTTGTTGCCAATTTCCTTCTAAAGCATAATCTTTCGCTTCGGTATTTTGCACAAAATCTGTTCCTGCTGCAGCGTAGTCAAAGCGTTGCAGGAAATAACTTTTGATTTGAAATTTATCATTCTTAGGGCTTTCAATATAGATTTTATAAAAATCCCAATAAAAGCTTGAAGTCAATAAAGTGTCATTTCCGGCAATTTGTCGCTCATTTTTTTCTCGTTCCGCATACATCCCGATCTTCCAGTT
>CBDUIU010000746.1:0-2620 GCA_965367335.1 uncultured Saprospiraceae bacterium | reverse complement strand
ATCACAGAGAAATCTGAGCTTAAGTCTGAGACCCTAGGTCAATACACATTTGTGGTAGACAAAAAGGCAAACAAAATTGAAATCAAAAAGGCTGTTGAGCAGTTGTATAGTGTTAATGTTGAATCCGTTAATACAGCGATCATGCCAGCTAAACAAAAACGTCGCAACACTAAATCAGGTGTGATTATGGGAAGTGTTTCTTCCTATAAAAAAGCCATTGTGACTTTGTCCGAAGGAGAAGAAATTAACTTCTTTGGTGACATCTAATCCTATTTAATATTGTATCGCGGCTCTAGCCGTAGCATAAATAAACTGAAGAAGATGGCAGTTAAAAAATACAATCCGGTTACTCCAGGTACACGTTTCAGAGTTGGAAATACCTTTTCTGAAGTAACTACTGATAAACCAGAAAAAAGCCTCATAGCGCCAATGAGGTCTACCGGTGGTCGGAATCGCAAAGGTAAAATGACTATGCGTAACCGTGGTGGTGGACATAAACGCCGTTACCGAATCATCGACTTCAAACGGGATAAGGAAGGAATTCCTGCCACTGTTAAAACTATCGAGTACGATCCCAATCGCACTGCTTTCATTGCTTTATTAGTATATGCAGATGGGGAGAAGCGCTATATTATCGCACCTGATGGTTTGAAAGTCGGAATGACATTGTTGTCAGGTAAAGATGCGACACCAGATGTGGGAAATGCAATGTACTTGTCCAGTATTCCGCTGGGTGCTGTTATTCATAGTATTGAGATGCAACCTGGTAAAGGTGCAGCCTTGGCTAGAAGTGCAGGAACTTATGGTCAATTGATGGGACGTGAAGGAAAGTACGCAGTTGTTAAAATGCCTTCAGGGGAGGTACGTAGAATCCTGTTAACCTGTAAAGCGGTTATTGGATCTGCTTCTAACCCGGATCATGGCTTACAAGTATTGGGTAAAGCAGGCCGCAAACGCTGGCTAGGGCGTCGTCCACGAGTGCGTGGTGTGGCAATGAACCCAGTCGATCACCCGATGGGTGGTGGTGAAGGTCGTGCCTCAGGTGGTCACCCACGCTCCCGTACAGGGATTATGGCGAAAGGTCAGAAGACACGGAACAAGACCAAATCTTCTAACCGCTTGATCATCTCACGCAGAAAGTCTAAATAATTTTTAAGTAGCTTAACCCGATCGATAATTCGATCATTTGCTAAAAACGCTAAACATGGCTCGTTCAATTAAAAAAGGACCCTACGTTTTTCACAAGCTTTTGGATAAAGTTGCCAAAGCAAAAGAATCTAACAAAAAAACTGTTATTAAGACCTGGTCTCGTGCTTCCATGATTATTCCTTCTATGGTTGGAGAAACCATCGCAGTTCATAATGGCAAAACGTTTATTCCTGTCTTTGTTACAGAAAACATGGTAGGTCATAAATTAGGAGAATTTTCTCCAACTCGTACCTATAAAGGTCATGCCGGTAACCGGAAAAAATAAGAAACCTATTGCGGCCTGAAATTTTTCAGGTAACAATTTTACTCTATATTACTCAAATTCAACGCAAGATGGAAGCAAAAGCCATACTCAGAAATTGTCCAATGTCTCCACGCAAAATGCGCCTGGTTGTTGACAACATTCGCGGTGCTAAAGTGGAAGAAGCGCTGAACATTCTGAAGTTCACCAAAAAGGAAGCAGCAACTTGGCTTGAGAAAGTGGTCGTTTCTGCTATCGCCAACTGGGAGCATAAAAACGATATGACAGTGAGTGCCGATGATTACGGACTCTATATCAAAACAGCTTTCGTAGACGAAGGAACTCGATTAAAACGTTTCCGCCCGGCTCCACACGGTCGTGCACATCGTATTCGCAAACGTACTAACCATGTGACTATCACTGTGGAAAATCGTTTGCCTCTTCCAAGTGAATTGGAAGCTGTCGTTGAAGAAACAGAATCTGAAGATTAATATTTAAATACCATTTATCCATGGGTCAAAAAACTAATCCAATCGGTAATCGCCTGGGAATCATCAGAGGATGGGAATCCAACTGGTTTGGCGGTAAAAATTTCGGAGATAAAGTGGTTGAGGATGAAAAAATCCGCAATTACCTTGGTGCCCGGATTCGTAAAGGGGGCATTGCTCGGATTATTATTGAGCGTACACTGAAGCGTATTACCGTAACTATCCATACCTCCCGTCCGGGTATTATTATCGGAAAAGGCGGTGCTGAGGTTGATCGTATTCGTGAAGAGTTGAAAAAACTGACTTTTCAAGATATACAAATCAATATTGTAGAGATTCGTAAGCCTGAGTTAGATGCAGCGATCGTTGGGGAGTCTATTGCTAAACAAATTGAAGCACGTATCAATTATCGTCGTGCGATCAAAATGGCGATTCAGTCTACTATGCGAGTTGGTGCTGAAGGGATTAAAGTGCGGATTTCTGGTCGCTTGAACGGAGCTGAGATGGCTAGATCTGAAGAGTATAAAGAAGGGCGTACACCACTTCATACCTTCCGTGCAGACATCGACTACGCTTTAACGGAAGCTCAGACGGTTTATGGTAAAATTGGAGTGAAAGTTTGGATTTGTAGAGGAGAAGTATTAGGCAAACGAGACCTTTCTCCTAACGTTGGAGTACAGAC
>CBDUIU010000745.1:0-2623 GCA_965367335.1 uncultured Saprospiraceae bacterium | reverse complement strand
CTCCGCCTTGACAATTCTGGAATATTGATTTTCAACTTTTGCTGCTCCCTTTTCTAATTGCTTCACCGTCATCAAAATGCCTTGCAGCAAATCAACGGGTTCAAAACCTGTTATCACAACGGGTACTTTGAATCGCTCCACCAAAGGATAATATTCCAAGGTGCCCATTATCGTACAAACATGGCCTGCCGCCAAAAAACCCTGAATGTGACTCTCTTCATCTTGCATCACCGCTTCGATAGCGGGCGGGACCAATACATGAGAAGCCAGAATTGAATAATTGGTTAAACCCAGTCTATGGGCATGAACAACAGAAAGCGCATTAGCAGGTGCCGTGGTCTCAAAACCCACCGCAAAGAAAACGACTTCCCGGTCAGGATTTTGTTGCGCTATTTTTACGGCTTCTAAGGGAGAATATAAAATCCGGATATCTGCCCCATTGGCCTTTGCCTCTAACAAACTCTTTCCGGAACCCGGCACCCGAAGCATATCGCCAAAAGAGCAAAGGATCACGCCTTTTTCCTCCGCTAAATAAATCGCCTTATCAATTAAATTCAACGGGGTAACACACACAGGACAACCAGGCCCATGTACCATATTGATTTCTTTTGGCAGCAGGTTGAGGATCCCGTTTTTAACCAAACTATGCGTTTGACCACCACAAACTTCCATGATCGTCCAGGGGCGCGTAACTGTCTTTTTGATTTCTTCCAGATAGCGTTGTGCCAGTTCGGGGTCTCGATATTCTGATAAGTACTTCATCACAATGATTTTAACTGGGGTGATCCTCCTTGTCCGGGCGGGTGTCCGCACTATTCAATTCTTCTTCCACCTCTCCCATTTCCTCCAAATATTGAAAAGTCTTTTGCGCTTCTTCCTCATCAACAATGCTGATCGCTACGCCGACGTGCACCAGCACATAGTCGTCCACCTTAGCCTCTGGCACCAATTCCAGACTAGCTTCTTTGAGGATACCCCCGAAGGAAACTTTTGCCATCCGCACCAGGCCATCCGCTTGAGATTCAATGGCTTTTATTTTTCCCGGAATCGCTAAACACATGATCGTTTGGTTTATTTTTAAAAAATGCTGCTTTTTGATTTTCTATCTGGTAACACACCAGTTGCCCAAAGGAGATATTTTCATCATTGGGAGATAATTGTTGGTGGAAATAAAGCTCAAATTCATTGTTCAGGTGAACTTGAATCAAGTCTACCAACAAACTATTTTGAAACACCCCACCACTAAAAGCGATCTGTTTAATCTCCAGCTGATTCGCTACTATTTTTATCAGCTTCATTAAGGAGAAATGAAATTTTGCCGCAATAAAATCCCTGGCTATTCCCATTTGCAAATCCTTAATGAGCTGGGCCATTAGCGTTTTCGTAGAAATCCGGTGATGAACTGCGCCTGCTTCAAAATAGCTGGAGGAACAATTCAATCCGTGTTTTTTGAAATACGAGCTTGCCAGAGCTTCTAGTCGCATCGCTGCTTCGCCTTCATATGTTTGTTTGTCCATGATGCCAAGCAAAGCAGCCACCGCATCAAAGATACGTCCAAGGCTTGAGGTCTGTAAGGCCTTCTCTTTTTCTAACAAGATACTATAAATTTGCCATTCCGTTTTACTAAACTTATCCCGTAAAACCTCCGCCGCTCCCGGCACACCCCAGCAAGCAGACAAAGCAGAAATGCGCGGTTCTTTTGGCATTTTATCCCCTAAAATAAAAGCAAAATAATCGAAATGATCGCAGCGGAGAAAATCGTACTGCTCATATTTAAAAAACTCACCACCCCAGATTTGACCATCATCACCCAAACCGGTTCCATCCCAGATTACGCCTAAGATAGGTTCCGTAGCATGAATTAAATCATGCTCGCCGAGTAGGGCTCCGAAATGAGCCAGGTGATGCTGAATAGCCCGAATCGGGATCTTCCATGTTTTAGAAAACTGTTCACCATCTTGACTGGACGGGTATTCCGGATGGCCGTCCCTTAGGATTACTTCCGGCTGCGTATTCAATACCTGAAGGAAATGCTGAAGGGTATGCTGATAATTTTGCTGGGTATCAAAATGCGCTAAGTCGCCTAAATATTGACTGATAAACGTATTGCCACGATGCAATAAACTAAAGGTACTTTTCAGCATGGCCCCCATGGCTAAAATGGTCTGAGCCGGTAATTCCAAAGCCGCATTGATATACGTTGGCGCTAAACCTCTGGAGCGGCGAAGGATGATCTTTTGTTTTTCAAAAGCAGAAAACTGAACCACGCTGTCATCCTGCGGAACAACAATCTCCCGGTTATGGCTTAACACAAAGTATTTTCGCTAAGTCATTCAATGCCTTTTCATCATCATAAACAATCGGCGAATTACTGATATTTCCGCTGGTCGCTACAATTGCTTTCCCAAACTGTTGCAACAACAATTCAAAAAGTGGGGCGTAAGGCAGCATCACCCCGACCCGATCTAAGCCAGGAGCGATTTCCTTAAATCCTTGGTTGGCGTCCTTCTTTTCGAGTAACACAATGGGCGCAACCTGACTTGTTAATGCCTGCTGTTCTTCCTTTGCTACCTGAAAATCACCTAAGGCAGCAAGGTTCGGGTACATCAAAGCAAACGGCTTG
>CBDUIU010000744.1:0-2641 GCA_965367335.1 uncultured Saprospiraceae bacterium | reverse complement strand
AAAATCATCGAGGAAAATGTAGGGAAGTTTGTGCCGATTACACCAAGTAAATAAATAAAAAAGACAGGAATCTAACAATGTGTATTTACCTTGTTTTTCCGATTCCTGATTTTTATGGTTAACGAATGAAGTGTCAACCCAAAGTCAAGGGGCCTTTTTTATACCTCAGAACTATCCGATCCGCACAGCAACGACACTCCCGTTAGAAATTCGTAACTTGATTTTTGTAAGGGCATTTTAGGACAGAAAAGTAATTGAAATAGTAAAGAACATAAGCGGAAGAGCATTGAAATTACGTGCAACATTGGATTACCTTATAAAATGATATTATCGCAAAATCATGAATAAGAGAAAGCGTATTCTTGCAGCTATCATGTTTACGGACATTGTCGGTTACACCGCGATGATGCATGACGATGAGGTGGCGGCAGCTGCGGTCCGACAACGTCACCGTGATATTTTCCAAAAGGAGCATCAGAACTGCCACGGTGAAATTTTGCAATATTATGGTGATGGCACTTTGAGCATTTTCAAAAGTGCGGTAGAAGCAGTCGAATGCGCGATTGCGATGCAACAACAATTTCAAACGGGCGTCATTGTTCCGCTGCGGATTGGTATCCATCTGGGTGATATCGTTCTGGATGATAATGATGTGTATGGCGATGGTGTCAATCTGGCTTCCCGGGTGGAAAGTCTTGGCATTCCCGGCTGCGTTCTGATCTCTGATAAAGTTAATTATGCCATCAAGAGTCAAGCAACCATTGAGACCACATCACTCGGTCATTTTGAATTTAAAAATATCAAAGATCCGGTCGAAGTTTTTTCCATCAAAAATAAAGGCATCAAAATACCTGATCGCTCCGAGCTGAAAGGCAAGCTTAAGGAAGTAAAGAAATCCATTGCGGTCCTGCCCTTTGTGAACATGAGTTCTGACCCCGAAAATGAATATTTCAGCGATGGGATTGCGGAGGAGATTTTAAATGCGCTGGTGAAAGTGGAAGGCTTGCAAGTCACAGCCCGTACTTCTTCTTTTTCTTTTAAAGGAAAAAACATGGACGTTCGGGAGATTGGTCGACTGCTTGGTGTCAGACATATTTTAGAAGGCAGTGTCCGCAAATCCGGAAACCGGGTGCGCATTACGGCTCAATTGGTAAGTGCGGTTGATGGATATCACTTTTTTTCTGAAACCTATGACCGGACCCTGGAAGATATCTTTGCCGTTCAGGATGAGATTGCCTCTACCATCACCAATCGTTTGCGCGAGCACCTGGGAGAAAAAGAATATCAAGACAAACTCGTCACCCCTCCGACTTCCAATATGGAAGCTTATGAAACTTACCTAAAGGGCTTGTTTTATTTCAACCAATTTGGTGACGACCAGGCGATGGGGAAAGCAGTACCCTACTTTGAAAAAGCAATAGCGATGCAGCCAGACTTTGGTTTGCCCTATGCCCAATTAGGCATTTGTTATTATTTCCAGGCGATGGGCGGACAAGCTGATCTGGCGGAAGCCCGCAACAAAGTGAACGAGCAAATCCAGCAGATCAAAAGGCTGGGTGTCGATTCTTCCGAAGCCTACTTTGCCTTGGGCGTTTTTGAAATTTTTGTCAATTGGGATTGGGAAGCTGCGCTGAAAGTCGTGACCAAAGGGCTGGAATTGTATCCCAACTCTGCCAAGCTTTATCATATCCTGGCAACGCTGTTTTGGATAAACGGAGATGTAGCCGCCCGTCATAAAGCACATCTCAAAGCGCTCGAGTTAGACCCGCTGTCCTTACAATTTATCCTCTATTTGGGCATCTCTTATATCTGGAGTCAGGAATTTGACAAGGCCTTGCCTTATATTGAAAAAGCCCTCAGCATGGCGCCCACTCATCGGGCAGCCCTTGAGTACAAAGGCTGGATCAAAGCCTTTACCAAACAATATGAGGAGGCTATTTCTATTTTTGAAAAATTGGAACCCATTGGGTACCGACTGCATCGGTCTACCTGTTTGGGATGGGTGTATTTTCAAATCAACGAAAAAGAAAAGCTTGCAGCCTGTCTTCAGGAATTACAGGATTTAGAAAAACAATCGGTTAACTTCACGATGGACCTTGCCACTTTGTACGCCAGCATGGGTGATGTTGACCAGACCTTTTATTTTTTAGAAAAAGCTATTAAAAACCGGGTAGGTGATATCATGATGATCCGCTCTATTCCTTTTTTGAACCCCCTAAAAAGTGATCCCCGCTTTCAGGAAATGGAAGCAATGGTAGGAGAAGTTCCAGCGATTGATTTTCCCTGGGGATAATGCATCCGATTGTTTGAACAGCTTATGGGACTAAGCAGCGTCTCGGAGAATGGGGAGAGCAGATTTTTAACTGCGGTAGATTTTTCACAGCCACACCTTAGCTGCAAATCAGAAAAATATGGAAACAGAACAGCTCATTCAATACTTGATTTTTATCCACGCTGGATTTGGTGGAATTGCATTGTTAAGTGGTGGAATAGCATTAGCCGCAAAAAAGGGAAACAGGATCCACAAAAAGGCAGGAAAATTATTTTATTATGCCATGTTGATTTCCGCTATTGTAGCATTAGTGGTTTCACTTTTGCCAAATCATAAAAGTCCTTTTCTATTCTCAATTGGTGTGTTCAG
>CBDUIU010000743.1:0-2643 GCA_965367335.1 uncultured Saprospiraceae bacterium | reverse complement strand
TACGATATTCGTTCTTTGGTCTACTTATTATAATATAATACTCCTCTAACTAATTTATTTTTCTATTGTCCACTATAATGAGCTACACCCGATCTGGCTTAGTTACCTGTTTGTTCTTTTTTATTTGTTCTACCTTATTTGCTCAGGTTCAGAATGGCCTGAGGGTGGAAAATTATTCGGGAATCAATGGTTTGAGATTTAACCCAGCAGCATCTACTACTTTTCCCTTGAAATGGGATATGAATCTAATTGAAGTAGCTATTCATGGTGCTAATAATTATGGCTTTATTCAAAAGAGTAATCTCTTTCATGCCCTTCAACATATTAATCAGCTTGAGCTTAAAATCGAATCCGAAACGCCTTCGGCTGATGCAGTCCTTATCGATTATTACCGTCATGATCGCCCATTATATGGTTTAGCCTATAGCCATGTCGTCGGCCCTTCTGTTTTGATCGCCACTAATCCATTTTTTCATTGGGGTATTTCTACTGCTTTCCGATCTATGGCCAGTGTTCAACAAGTTGATCCTGCCATGGGTTATGCCAGTTATGAAGATGTTGGTTATTATGACCCATATACCATTTATCCCGCACGGGCAGCAGGAATGGCCTGGAGTGAATTTGGTATCCATGGTAACTATATTTCTCCTACTTCAAATGGGAAAATCGGAATTGGAGCACACCTTAAATGGTTGCAGGGATGGGAAGGAGGATTTTTAGAAAATCATTCCATATTCTCTGTGATCCGCACACCAGGTGATTCCATCCTCTATGACCGACTAGATGTTTCAACTGGTTTTACCAACTCTAATCTCGATCCGGCAGGGGCAGTGCAAGCGCAACGAAATGGTGGTGGGCTGGCAATTGACATAGGAGTAGTATATACAATTGAAGATACTGATCAAGCGTACCGATGGAAATTTGGAGCGTCATTAGTTGACGTGGGACGTATAAAGTTTAAAAAAAATACGGAACTACATCATTTTTCAATGCCATCATCAGGGATCATCATCAGCTCTACATATGATGGTAGTCAAAATATCGATAGTTTAGTTCGTCAATTAAGTCAGGATGTGTTGGGAAATGTAAACGCCAGTCACACCGGATCAGCGTTTAATGTTTGGTTACCAACCGCACTGAATCTACAGGCAGACTATGCCGTCGGTTATGATATTTATATCCATGCACTACTGAGCCAAGGAATACCAATTGGGAAACAACAATTACGCAGGGGAAGTCTCCTGTCATTTGGGCCTAGGTTAGAACGACGGTGGTGGGGTGTTAATGTTCCGTTATCATGGTACAATTGGCAGGATTTTCGATTTGGTATGAGTGTTCGATTGGCTTTTTTAACCTTGGGTACAGATGACCTAGGCAGCCTTATCGGAAAAAAATCTTTTGACAGTACAGATTTCTATTTGTCTTTAAAAGTTAACCCCTTTTCCCTGAGTAAGGGCTACAAAAAGAGCGACATTAAATGTTATGAATTTTAATATATTAATCTTGTTGCTGTCACATATAACTACAAAACACCAAAAAGTTACTTAGCCAAACTTGTATTTTATTCATTCAATCACCAACAGATTCATGAGATCATTGATTAAACATATTAGCAAGTTGGTAGGAGTAGCTGTGTTCTGTTTAACTTTTACCCAACTCATCGCTCAGCAGAGCCCGGCTTTGGCAATGGCAAATTCAGCAACTTTCCACCCCCGCCAAAACGTTACCCCTTCCCGAACTTTGATGCGTAAATTTCGCAGGGATGCAGCACGGCTTGCACTCCGATTGGAAGCCAACAATGAAGACTTGCGGTATCAAAATATTGTAATTCCGCAAAACACTATTGACGATATCTACAAATTACTCATCAATATTTATCAATCAGAAGAAACAGCAAGGGCTATTGCAAAGTGCAACATTCATACTTATCCTAACCCTTCTATTGATCGCTTGGTTCTCATTTTTCAACGTGATATCTCCTGGGCTGTTCCCTTAAGTGATGGTATCAGTGAGACGACTAGCGAGGCTTTTAATGAACTTCTTTATGAGTATGATTTGGTGATTGATAAACATGTTCAATGGAATGACAACCAGGATGCACTGACCATCCGTTCTCAAGCTCCTTTAAACATGGCGGCATTAGCCAATGAATTTTACAATATAGAAGGTATTGAAACTATTGATTTAGGTATTTCACAAATGGGTGGCAACGATATTAACATTCAGCGGACTTCCGCTGGGTGGGAAGTTGAATATATCCTGCGGTTTGGTTCTTATATCAATGGTAAAGGTAAAATGCATTTTTGGAAATATACTGTTACAGACGAAGGTACGGTCAAGTTTATTAACGAAGGAGGTGATGATGTACCAGAATGGATGCGTTGTCATTTTGAACAAGCTGATCCATTAGTATCAAAAGGTTAATTGATTCCTGCTTGAAAAGCAAAAACGGAGATTCCTTTTAATCAGGAATCTCCGTTTTTGTTTTTACGGGTATGAATTAATTTTTAATTTTATCCTTATGAGCTGTAACTGTCCAATCTTCTAGAATATTGTTTCTAATAGCTGTCTCAAAATCAAATACGTTTGGATTAGCTTGGAAGATCCAATAATTCGCACTTTTACTATTCCATAAATCAATTA
>CBDUIU010000742.1:0-2654 GCA_965367335.1 uncultured Saprospiraceae bacterium | reverse complement strand
ACTACGTGCATAGATTGACAATCATCCTATTACTATTCCTTTTCATGAGTTGTTCCAGGACAACAGTAGACAGACTTGGCTATGAGCTTAAATTTACAGATTTTCATCAGGAACAATCGGCAGTAAAAATCGCCAAATACGAAGTGACCAATAAGCAATTTCGAAAATTTTTAAAGGACTCGAAAAAAGTTGAATTTCGCTTTGACTCCCTGCGATGGCAAACCTCCTTGCCAGAAAAAAATTTGAAGGCCTATACAAAAACTTATCATTGGCACCCTGCCTTTGACCACTACCCGGTTGTCAATATTACCTATGAAGCTGCCGAGGAATTTTGTACCTGGCTGACACAGCAGTATCGCTTAAAGAAACCTAAGCAGCTTATTAGTTTCCGACTACCAACGGAAGCAGAGATGGATCAATTAATTGCAGCCAGGAAGCACTTGCTAATCAGTGATGTCGCCGAAGATTATCAATGTAACTTTATCGCTAACTTAAAATATAGAAACCCAGACGACCAAGCTGAAAATCATAGCGCGGACGGGGGACCACTCACCCTCAAGGTAAGTACCTTCAAGCAGGAGGGACTGTATGCAATCCTCGGAAACGTCTCGGAAATTTGTCAGGGAAATAAGGTAAAAGGAGGAAATTGGGATACCTTTCCAAGTGAGCTGGAGGAGGAAGTCACTTATCCTCTACCGGATCCACGCGTAGGATTTCGGGTGGTGATGGAAATAGGGGTAATCGACACGGATTAGCATCATACTGCTGGAAATATGTTTTAAACAAACCCACTCAAATTATTTCATGTCCGATACGACACTATTTCACCAGGTGAATATCCTTACCCATGTCATTACGGGTTCTATTGCTTTGCTATTGGGCGTGATGGCTTTGTTGACGATCAAAGGTGGGCGGGCCCATAAAAAAAGCGGTCGCTTGTTTCTCCTCTTTCTCACCTTTGTCATTCTTACCGGACTGATGGGTGTATTTGGCTTCGGCAGGAATCAATTTTTACTCGTAATCACGATGTTGGCAGGCTATCAGGGCTACTCCGGCTATCGCACCTTACAAACCAAGTCTAACCAACCGTACCTGATTGACATCCTGGTAGCCAGTCTGACTTTAGTCTCTGCGCTATACTTTCTTTATTATTTTCGTTCCATCGGGATGATCTGGTCTCCCGTGATTATTTACAGTACGGTGGGTTATCTTTTTTTCATCATTGCGTATGATTTCTTCCGATATTTTCTCCCTTCTTCTACTTATAGAAACCTTTGGCTATATGAGCATATTCTAAAAATGGTCTCTGCCTTCAGCGGACTGCTTTCTGCCTTCACGGGAACCGTATTTCCCAACCATCAACCTTACAGTCAATTTCTGCCTTCTACCTTCGGAACCTTAATTGCGATCGGCTTTATGCTGTATGTATATAAAAACAGAAAATTAGTTACATCCCCAGTGGAGAGAAAAGACTGATACCTGGTTCGGCAATGATTTCAGCCTTCTTGACTGCTTTAGTCTTTTGCGGCCTTCGCGTGACAGGAACAATACTTAATAGCGACTGCTGTAACAGAACACTAGCTCAGGAATACCCCATTGGCCGCTCCCCTTTCCTAACAATCTTCTTACTCTCCTTCCCTTTAACGACACCCAATTTTTCATCCAGCCAGACAATCGCTCCCGTTGGGCAGCGTTGGATAGGAACCTGTGTTTGATGGCTTTCTCCGTAATTGACAACTGGTAAATTTTGTACCATACTGATGAGCTGCCCACCGGCATCCATCGCACATTTCCCACAGGCCGTACAACCCACCAGACAATCTTCTAACACTTCTTCTCCATGATCCAGATTTTTACAAGCCACCCAAAGCTGATGGCTCATCGGTTGCAGGGAGAAAAGGTCTTTAGGACAAACTTCGACACAATCCCCACAAGCTGTACACTTATCCACATCCACCACCGGAATCGAATGCGCATCCATCGTAATAGCATCAAAATCACAGACCACCTCGCAATCTCCGTGTCCCAGGCAACCCCAGAAACAACCTTTGCCTCCGCCCGACACCAAAGCCGCAGCCTGACAAGACGCCAGGCCCTGATAGGTCGCACGATTCCGGGCCACGTTGGTCCCGCCGGCGCAAGCCAGCCGGGCAACTATCTTCTCTTCGGCCCCCAATGCCACGCCAAGAAACGCAGCAATGGCCTCCCTCCCCTCATCCGAACTCACGGTACATTTTCCGGGCAACACACTTCCACTCACTAAAGCCTCCGCAAAAGGCCGACAACCCGGAAAGCCACAAGCCCCACAGTTGGCATGCGGCAGCATCTCCTCAACCTTATCAATCCGAGGATCTTCGTAGACATATAACTTCTGATTAGCCACGACAAGCATCAAAGCTAATAACAAGGTCAATCCACCCAAAGCAGCCAATGCAATCAAAATTGTCATATCAACTTTTTATTTCAAAAAGAATAATCCTGCATGCTACAACAAATAAATTTCTAACACCCTCCATTCCACCCCACCAAAATTCCTGCAACGTCTGGCACATCTGCTACGTCTGCTACACCTGGCACGTTTACTACGTCTGGTACGTCCAGCTAAAACCCTGTCTGACTGGATCAGCGCCATCCCTGCGCATGACGCAGTATCG
>CBDUIU010000741.1:0-2659 GCA_965367335.1 uncultured Saprospiraceae bacterium | reverse complement strand
AAAGACGGGACTCCACTGCACCTTCCTTTCAACCCACCTAAAGGGAACAATGAAAACCCGAATCATTTTGATTATCAGAATGATTTGGAAGGTAAAGTATGCCCTTTTCATGCACATATTCGCAAAGCTAACCCACGTGATGGTAATTGGAACAAACGTATTGTTCGAAGGGGAAAAATATACGGTGATAAAGATTCAGAATCCCTTAGAAAAGGCATCCTGTTTTTGTCTTACCAAAGTAGTTTTTGTGCTTTTGAAGATATTGTCAACAGAGGATTGTATGGGTACAATTACAAAGGAAGAGTGGTAGGTCGAGATATGCTTTTCGCTAAGAATAAAAATTATCAAAGAAGCCATCGTTATCGAAATGCTAATAATCGTTTAGTAACACCCTATATGAGTTCCTCACAAGATTTAGTGAAATTTAGAGGCGGGCAATATTTTTTTGCTTCTGCCATTTCTTTTATTCGTACAAATTTGGAAAATTGCATGTAGTCTTAATTATGTGAAACTCAAAACCATTTTATCCTGCCTGATCACCTGTCTGGGCTTGGTAGCGTTTGCCCAAGTTCAGACGGTGTTATGGTTTCATCAAATTAGTAAAGCAGAAGGACTCTCCAATACCCAACAGATCAATGATGTTTTTCAGGATTCCGAAGGCTATGTATGGATCGCTACACCGTCTGGGTTAAACCGCTATGATGGGAATACCATGAAAAATTACCTGGCAGATGCTACTGATCCAGGTGCGATCACTAATAACAGAGTGCATGGGCGATTTTTTGAAGACAGCAAAAAAAATATCTGGTTTTGTAATGATGCTTCCATTCAGTGTTACCATCGGGAGGCGGACCGGTTTTCTGCCTACACCGTTAGTGGATACAGAGGAGACTCACTGACTTCCGGGTATGAGGCTATTTACCTGGAAAGAGATAGTCTACTGTGGCTTCGGGCAAATAACAAGGCTATTTATTGTTTTAATACGAATTCCTTACAGGCGGAAGGACCGATAGCCAGAACTCTTTTTGATATCGGCATCTTTCCTGGAACATTAGCAGACGGAAGGTTGCGGTATTTATTTTCCGTGGACGGATCCAAAAGTAACGGCCTGGAGGTTTTTGAATTTGATGTAACAAAAAAAACGCTTAACTCCTATTTGATCTTTGCTGGACGAGATCCCGACTTACCCGCCATGCATATTCACGACGTATTTTTTGAACATGATACCGCGCTATGGCTTGCTGCAGATTCCGCCATTTGCAAATGGAATATGCAGACTAAGCAAATTCAATTTTTTCCTACTAAATCTCATGCACCTAAATCGATTATCCCCTTGGATAGTAGTGGTTTCCTTATAACGGAAATGGAAAAAGGAGTTTCTCATTTTGATCCCCGGCACGGTGTATTTGAAACCATTAACTGTAAATTAATTGAAGACCCGGAAGAAGATATTGATCAACTAATCAATAACCTTTACATTGATGACACGGGAAATTATTGGATGGAACTTATTGGTAAAGGCCTCATTTTTACCCAACCTAAAAAAGCAAAATTTAAAGCTATTCCCAAATGGCCGGCATTCGACAATACACGCAGTTATAGCTTTCGAACCATGTTGCAAGACTCAAGTCAAGATGTTTGGTGCAGTACATTTTATAATGGAATATTCCTGCTTGATAAAAATGGACAATTGATTTGCCATTATCATCCAAGACATAGCAAAGGCAGTTCGCTAAATAGTAGACAGGTTAATCATATATTATTGGACAGAGATCAACGATTATGGCTGGCTAATCCTAAAGGAGTGATGTACCTGGATCGTTCCTCTGAGCAATTTATACCGGTCACCGATAAGGCCGGAGAACTCATTAGTAATGCAGTGTATTTGTATCAGCTGAATAATAAAGAAATTTTAGTTGCGACTTTATTGTTAGGTGTTTACCGGATAACCTTCGTTGGTGAAAAACCATTTCTCGAACAACTTTACCCTCCTATTACGGATAGTGATTTTTACACCTCGATTTACGAGGATCAACGAGGTAGCATCTACCTGTCGTATAATGTAACTGAAGTTGTTGTATTTGAGTATTCAGATCGCCATTTACATAACCCAATCAAGATTGACATCAATGGATTTGTCAATGGTTATTTCGAAGAGGAGAATGATACAACGCTCTGGATTGCTACCTCTTCTGGGTTAGTGGAGCTGGATAAAAATAACCTAAAAGGCACGCATAAAACTTTTCTCAACAAAGAAGTATTACAAAATAACGATATCCAAAGTATGGTGCTGGGCAATGATCAACAATTGTGGTGTAGCACAACCAATGGTATTGTTAAGTTTGACCGCAATACACAAACTTTTACCAACTTCAGTCCGGCAGATGGGCTCCAGTCCAGTCAGTTTCATGCGCTGGCTGCCATGAGCCACAGCGATGGCACCATTTGGTTTGGCGGAAATAATGGGATTACAATAATCAATCCTATGGAGATAGAATTGCTGAGTACCGAGCCCAAAATACAGTTTACGGGAATGCGTATTAATGATGGAACGTCTAAGGCTGTAAATGAGGTGGAGGGAAAACTAATGAACATAAATTATGTTAAACACATTTCAGCACCATACCAAAACAACACCCTCTCTTTTAGTTTCGTCGCC
>CBDUIU010000740.1:0-2662 GCA_965367335.1 uncultured Saprospiraceae bacterium | reverse complement strand
CAATCCCTCAGCGGGCTCGGGATGCAAGCAGCTCGGGATTTCCCTGTCCGACTGGCCAGGCGGGGCTACGCTCAACAACTTCTACACGACCCAAGCGCAACCCAAAACTCAACACCATTCTGTATGGTAAAAACGCCCCGTTTCATCATCCGTTCGTTGGTAAGTGTGTGCGCCAAAATAATCACGTTGGGCCTGTATCATATTCGCACTGGACTGCGCCTGGGAATAATTCAACAGGTAGTTATAGGATGCAGCAAAACATGGAATGGGTAAGCGACGGACCGAGGCTTCGCTGACGACTTTCGCTAAGTCTCCCAGGCCATCCTCCGCGATCGTGGCAAGGATCGTATCCTGCAGCAATCGATCCTTACGCTTAGTGATGTTCACCAAGGTCGTCATCAGCCGGGAACGAATGATACAGCCGTTGGTCCAGATCCTTGCGACTTCTGATAGATTAAGCGACCAGCCGTAGGCCTCCGAAGCTGCTGACAACAAATGAAACCCCTGGTGATGGTTTACAATCCTGGCCACATGATAAGCAGCAGGGAGTTCTTGTAAAGTAGTATGGTCAAATGGTTTAACCGGCCGATAATGAAAATGCCTGGCTGCTTTTTCTCGTTCCGCTTTGAAAGCAGAAATATATCGGGCAAACAGGGCTGCGGTAATACTCGGAATGGGCACCCCCAATTCCGCTGCAGCAATGGTGGTCCAACTGCCGGTTCCCTTATTGCCAGCTTTGTCAAGGATTAAATCGATCAACCACTGTTCTCCTTCCTTCCGACGGAGAATATCCACGGTAATTTCTAACAAGTAATTTCCGTTATCTGTCCTTAGCCATTCTTCGATAAAATCTGCAATTTGTCCGGGATCCATTCTGGCGCCGTTACGCAGTATGAGGTAGAGTTCTGCCAATAGTTGCATCTCCGCGTATTCAATGCCGTTATGGACCATCTTGACAAAATGACCGGCACCTCCCCCACCGATATAGCCACAACATGCCTGCCCCTTATTATCCTTGGCAGCAATCGCTTCCAGAAAGCGAGCACATTGTTGGTAGCCTTCACGGGAGCCACCAGGCATTATAGCCGGGCCTTTTAAGGCGCCCTCTTCCCCACCGGAAACCCCGGTGCCGACAAAATGGATCTTATGACTGGACAGGTCTTTCGTTCTCCGTTCGGTATCCAGGTAATGCGCGTTCCCTCCGTCAATAATCAAGTCTCCTGGTTCGAGAAACGGGAGTAGCTGTGCGATGAGTTCGTCAATGGCTGATCCGGCTTTAACCATCAGCATAATTTTGCGAGGTCGTTCCAGTGCATTGACAAAGGCCTGGATATCTTCAAAGCCTTTTGCTGTTTTGAACACCGTAAATGCTGCAATAAATTTTTCCGCCACCTGTTCTTCTTCACCTGCCACAAAACGATTAAAAAGCGCCAGACGAAATCCGCGTCGGGCAAGATTTCGGGCCAGGCTTTTTCCCATTACCCCTAATCCAATTAAACCAAATTCTGCTGTCATAACACTAGTTGTTCGCAAATTAGTTGAATGATCTACGCTGGGTCTTGATGAATTGACACGCTGATGGCATTAGCTGGTTCTTCCAAATCAGCAAGCTGCGACGCGAGTAAATCAGTTGGTATAAAATGTCCGTTTCATAAATTCCAAAATATGCGTTGCGATCTCCTCCCCGGCATCTTCCTGTAAAAAATGTCCGGCATTTTCAATAGTGATTTCCGGTTGGTCTTTGGCTGTTGGAATGGTCTTACGGAAATATTTAGCGGCAAAACCCGTAATCGGATCTTTGTCCGAAAACAAAATTAAGGCTGGTTTTTGCCAACTTCCTAACACTTCTCTCGCACGTTTCATTTCTTCCACACCAGGGTCTGTTGGCTTCATAGGTACTAAAGCTGGAAAAGCTTTGACTCCGGCTTTATAATATCGATTGGGAAAAGGGGCATCGTAAGCTGCAATGACTTCCCTGGTTTTGCTTTCGGCCCGTACTGTCCCCATTTTCAGTACACGTCCCACAGGCAGACTGGGGGTCATTTTCACAAAGAGTTTCCAGGCTTTAAAAGCTATGGGCGGCTTACCTTCTCCGATCGGAAGAAAGGTATTCATGATCACTACGCGCTTAAACCGGTCCGGATGTTTGCCAAGCATTCCAAGTCCTAACAATCCTCCCCAATCCTGTACAACCAGGGTAATCTCTTTCAACCCCAAGGCTTTAATAAATTGCTCCAAAAAGTCTGCGTGCATCTCATAAGAATAATCTGCTACTTTGGGCAATTTATCTGACCGCCCAAAGCCGATCCAATCCGGAGCGATTACACGAAAATGAGGAGCAAGAATGGGGAAAAATTTTCGGTACAAAAAACTCCAACTCGGTTCACCGTGCAGGCAAAGCACCACCTCCCCTTCTCCTTCATCCAGGTAATGCATCCGCAGCCCGTTAATATTCACATAGTGGGGAGCATAAGGAAAATCCGGTAGTTGCTCAAAATGATGATCTGGTGTACGTAGGTAAGTCATGGGGTAAAGATAAGAATTTTAGGGTTTGTGGGTTGTGCTTAGGACGTGTAGAGGTTGTGAGTTGTGGGTTGTGAGTTGCGCTTAGGACGTGTAGAAGTTGTTGAGCGTAGTCCCGCCTGACCAGTCGGGCTGCTTG
>CBDUIU010000739.1:0-2664 GCA_965367335.1 uncultured Saprospiraceae bacterium | reverse complement strand
AGGCATTGATGCCTTTTCCCACGTTGAAGCTTGGACCCGGAGAGTCAGCCCGGTCCCACACAGCTGATGAATATATCTTGTTGAGCGAAATTGAAAAAGGAATCAATACTTATATAAATTTAATTTCAGGAATTAGTATAAACTCATAATTTAGTTTATAAGTTTATCTCCGCCTTCGGCGGGTTAGTTTATCTCTTTGCTAAAGCAAATTCGTGGTTTATCACTCAGTTCGTATAAACCCCATAAACCCACAACCCACAACTCACAACTCACAACCCACAACTCACAACTCACTTCCGATGGCTATCGGAACCACAACCCACAACCCACATGAAACTTTGGCAAAAAAATACCACGATCAACAAAACCATTGAAACCTTCACCATCGGAAAAGACCGGGAGTTGGATGTACAATTAGCGAAGTACGACATTCAAGGCACCCTGGCTCACATCCAAATGTTGGAAAGCATCAATTTGCTGGAAAAGGAAGAACTGACTGTATTGCAAGCAGAGTTGAAAAAAATTTACCGGCAAGTAGAAAATGGCGTCTTTGAGATCGAGCCAGGGATCGAAGACGTACATTCGCAGATAGAACTCCTGCTAACGCGGACACTGGGAGATACAGGTAAAAAAGTACACAGTGGGCGATCGCGGAATGATCAGGTATTGGTAGATCTGAAGTTGTTTTTCCGCGAAGAAATTCAAAACCTAACAGTAGCGGTTAGCGAATTATTTGAGGTGTTAATACAGCTGAGTGAAAAGCATCAAAAAGTCTTAATGCCAGGCTATACACACATGCAAGTAGGGATGGTATCTTCCTTTGGCCTTTGGTTTGGTGCTTATGCGGAAACCTTGATAGATGACCTCCGACAGCTGCAAAGTACTTATCATATTGTGAATCAGAATCCCCTGGGGTCAGCGGCGGGTTATGGAAGTTCATTCCCATTAAACCGGCAAATGACTACGGACTTACTTGGATTTGGCGATTTGAATTATAACGTTGTCCATGCCCAGATGGGGCGAGGGAAGAGTGAACTTTTTCTCAGTTTTTCTATTGCTGCTATCGCACAGACCCTGGCAAAACTTGCCATGGATATCTGTTTGTTCATGAATCAGAACTTTGCCTTTATTAGTTTTCCGGATGAGCTAACGACCGGGTCTTCCATCATGCCACACAAAAAGAATCCGGACGTTTTCGAGTTGATTCGGGCCCGATGTAATCAATTAATTGCTTTACCGCAGCAAATTAGCTTAGTATCTGCAAACTTGATGCACGGCTATCATCGGGATTTTCAACAATTAAAAGAACTAATTTTTCCTGCCATACAATCCCTTAAAGACCTTTTGGAAATAAGCACATTTGCCTTGCCGTATATCCAGGTACGAGATGGGATTTTAGCGGAACAAAAATACCGCTATTTGTTTTCTGTAGAAGTGGTGAATGAAAAGGTGCTACAAGGAATTCCGTTTCGGGAAGCATATCGGCAGGTTGGGGAAGAAATTGCAACGGATACTTTTATTTATGATGGCGAAATAACCCACACCCACGAGGGAAGTATAGGCAATCTTTGCTTGCAGGAAATACGACAGAAAAAAAGAGCAGTGCTTTCCGGTTATTCCTTTGAAACCGCTCAGCAAGCTATAAAAGATCTGATTGTTTAAATTCCTAATTATTGTCTGTTTTAAGAAGAAAACAAAAAGAAAGTAATAAGCTCATTGGATAAAAACAGAATTAAGTTTGGAATATTTTTTTACAATAATTTTGTAAAATAAGTTTTGGCTGAATTTTTATTCCAGACTATCTCTTTTTTGCAAATTTTTATTTGTTATTATGTTAAAATTAGTATATTTGTAGTTACAGCCGTGCTTGGTGGTTAAAGGAGTTTTTTTCTCACGAGCTCTAATGTACAAAGTGCTAGTTTCCCCCTTCGCAAACCAAGCTTTACCATAGAACGTAACCATCCTAACCAAGGGCTTAATAAGCCATTTTACCTGACCAATTGCTTCCCTTTAGGCAGCAAAACCAGTGCAATTACTATAACCTGAGAACCTGTTTCTTTAGGGGTTCTTCAAATCGTTGCTTATGTCTAACGAATCTGATCAGGTCTTGTCTGACCAACAGACCAGACCAAAGAAAAGTCTTTATGTACCCGAGTTGGAAAGTGACGCCTGTGGAACGGGCTTGATCGCAAATTTGAACGGAGAAAAAACGCATCAAGTTATTGAGGACGCTTTATTTATGCTGAGTAATATGGAGCACCGGGGGGCTTGTGGATATGAACCCAATACGGGTGATGGAGCGGGTATTCTCTCTCAGATTCCTCATGATTTTTTTAAGCAAAAGTGTAAAGGCCTGGGATTTGAATTACCTGAGTTTGGGAATTATGGGGTAGGCATGGTGTTTTTCCCACATGACCGCAGCTTGCGCAATCAATGCCGGGTGTTGCTCAACGATGCCCTCGATGAACTTGGGTTTGAATTGCTGGGATATCGCAAAGTGCCTACTGATCATGAGGCCTTGGGCGAATCCGCGGTATCCGTAGAGCCAAGAATGGAACAGGTCTTCCTGGAGCCCCAACAACCTATGGCGCCTCGTGATCTAGAGCGTCGCTTGTTTGTCCTCCGTAAATTTTCTACCCATTATATTCACCAGACTATCCCACA